>JBEGTV010000301.1:0-4066 GCA_041179225.1 Deinococcota bacterium
AACAACCACCCAGTACATTGGCACAAATAATAAAGTCGGTGTCGGTGTCGAGCATTGCCCCCGCGCCGAGGCTTTCCGACCACCATGAAGCCACACTGCTCGAGCCAGTCAGGGCATGACAAACCACCACAGCATTGTCTTTGGCTTGGTTTAACTGCCCATACGTGCTGTATGCCACCCGCACCATTGGCAAAGTACCGCCCATCTCGAGTTGCAGAGGTTCTTGGACAAACAATGTGGTGTGACGTACATCGAGTTCCGAGGGTTTGGGTTCGGGAAAAAGTACCCGAACCTCAAAATCCCCAAGGCGTTCAATTTCAAAATTTTGTTCTGGCTTAAAAGATACGGTCATGCGAAATCCTTATCGGCTATGCTCATGCGACTTCCAGACTATCTACCAAACAATACTCGAGAATAATCACTTCTATCCCTTCCAGTAAGGCATTCTTGAGGGCTTGGCTACTTGTCAGGTCAAATTCTCGTTTTAGAATCTCGAGTTGTAAATGCCAAGGTTGTACGTCATGCTGACAAACAAATTGCCCTCGAGGAAAACGTCGTTTTTGGATTCCAGTGGCATACTGCACCAATGAACGATATGAACCACAAGTTGGACAGTCAAGCATCAAAAAACCTCTATTCTTAAACGGCAGCAACTTCCGAACGCACGGCTTCGAGTGCTTGGGCAATATCTTCTTTAATGTCGTCAATATGCTCTAAACCCACCGAAATACGCACCAATCCGGGGGTCACACCAGCGCTGGCTTGCTCACTTGCCGTTAATTGGCTGTGGGTGGTGCTGGCTGGGTGAATCACGAGGGTGCGAACATCGCCAACGTTAGCCACCAAGCTCGAGAGTTTAACACTGTTGATAAAGGCTTCTCCGGCGGCACGTCCGCCCTTTAACTCGAAGCACAGTACCCCACCCGCCCCGTTGGGTAGGTATTTTTTGGCTCGTTCAAAATGCGGGTGACTTGGCAAACCGGGGTAGGTCACATGGGTGACTTCGGTGTGTGACTCGAGCCACTGGGCAAGCGCCAAGGTATTTTGGATATGGCGTTCGGCACGTAAAGAAAGCGTCTCGAGACCTTGCAGGAAGTTAAACGAATTTTGTGGACTGATGGCTGCCCCAAGGTCACGTAAGCCTTCAACTCGAGCGCGAATGGAGAGGGCGATGTTGCCAAAAGGTCCACCCGTTCCAAAGACCTCCCAGAAATTCAAGCCGTGATAACCGGCGGCTGGCTCGGTGAATAAGGGGTAGCGCCCGTTGCCCCAATCAAACTTGCCAGAATCTATCAGCAGTCCGCCCATGCTTGTGCCGTGTCCACCAATCCATTTGGTGGCACTGTGAATCACCACATCTGCGCCGTGTTCGATGGGCTTAAACAAGTAGCCGCCCATGCCAAACGTATTATCCACAATCACGGCTACACCCTTGGCGTGTGCGGCGGCGGCAATGGCTTCAAAGTCGGCAATGTTGAGGGCTGGGTTGCCAATCGTCTCGAGATAGACCGCTTTGGTTTTATCGTCTATTAAAGCACTAAATTCTTCGGCGGTCTCATTAGAAGAAGTGAACTTAACGTTAATCCCAAGGCGAGGTAAAGTCACTTTGAACATATTGTACGAGCCACCGTACAGATTCGGGGTGCTGATGATGTTGTCACCAGCTTGGGCAATCGTGGTGATGGCTGCAAATTCGGCAGCATGACCAGAAGCAAATGCCACTGCTGCCGCGCCACCCTCTAAGGCAGCAATACGCTTTTCTAAAACATCGGTGGTCGGGTTCATTAAACGGGTGTAAATGTTGCCAAAAGCCTGTAAGCCAAAGAGTTTAGCTGCATGTTCGGCATTCTGGAAATTATAAGCTGTGGTTTGGTAAATCGGCACGGCACGTGAACCTGTGGTTGGGTCGGGTTGTTGACCAGCGTGGATTTGTAGGGTTTCAAACTTGGGCATGGGGAACTCCTAGGAAGGCAAAAGGCGAAGGGCAAAAGGCAAAGGGTGAACTATGGTGCTATGAAATTTGAATACTAAAAAACCCCTCCTATTCTCGAGAAGGGGTGCAAATATTTGCGACACAAAACCCATTCTCTTATCTCTGCCGCGTGGCGGCTGGAATTAGCACCGAAAGGGTTAAATTTGACTTTTTTTACAACACAAATCTATTCACCTTATCGGTGATTAAACATTCGCATTGTAAAGAGTTGAGTCATTGTTTTCCTAGGTTGCTGCGACGCTCTTTCGTGTTTTGCACGGGTTTCGAGCCAGTCTCTTGCGTCGCTCTGGATAAGTGGTATGGCACGCCGACTAGGCGCACAGATTCAGTTTTGAACCTGATAAGAACTGTAAGGTACTTTAGGCAAATTTGTCAAGTGCAAAAAAATTACTCGAGCGATTTGCGTTCGCGCCGAGCTTCGCGGCGCACTTTTGGGTCTAGTCCAATCATCAAAAAGAAGTTCTCTAAAGCATTTTCTTTGCCTTTGATGTCTGGATGTGCGTCTTCGGCTGTGCCATTAACAAATGGTAAGGCGCGGTACAACTCGAGGGCTTTGACGACCACATCTTCGGCTGCGCCAGTTTCTGCTAGTTCTGCCAGAGTGCCGTAAATTTCGCGCCGACTTTCGGCATGTTGAGTAAAGGATTCAGGGCTGGGAGTTTCGGGCGCTCTGAGTAAATCTTGTTTGGCAATTCGGCGATAATGCTTTAAGCCACGTAGAATTTCCTCGCTCGAGTAGGTTACATTCATGCCTTGCCTCCTGTTTTTGTGGACACAAATGCCGCCCGTGGGCGGCGAAGTTGATTTGACTTAAAGAGATTCTGATTCACGATGCTTAGAGTATAGGTTTTTATAGGGAATCGTGTCAACGCATCCATTTTTGAAATTTTTCACACCGAGTCTATAAACAAAGTTAGTTACGTCATTTTGTTCGGTGAGCGACAACCAACTGTGTTACCTTAGCAAGCATGACCGAAGTTCAAAAAGGTTTTTTTGCGGCTCTGGCTGCCAGTGCAATTTGGGGTGGAATGTATGTGGTTTCAAGAGTTGTTCTCGAGGTGATTCCACCGCTTCCATTGGTAGCATTGCGGATGTTGATTTCAGCAATTGCTATTTTTGGATTGTATTTGTTGCTGCGCCGCGAGTGGCGAATTCCCAAAAGTGCTTGGTCTCGAGTGGCAATTATGGGCATTGTTGGTTATGTGATCAGTATCTCGGCGCAATTTATTGGCACTAAACTGGCAGGGGCAGCCTTGGGAAGTTTAATCACCACTGCCTCGCCGCTTTTTACGGTGGCAATCGCTGCGCTTTTTGGTTTTGAGAAAGTCGCACCAAAGGCATGGCTTGGCTTAGCCCTAGGGATGGTGGCAGTTTACTTACTCAGTGGCGTAAGTGGCGGCGGTGATGCCACAGGTGCATTGTGGTTGGTTCTTGCTGCTGTTACTTGGGGAGTGCTTGGCGTGGTTGGTGGTCAAACCGTTGCCAAACTCGATGCTTTTGCCGTGACCGCATGGGCAAGTTTAATCGGATTCATTGGCACATCCGCCTTAATTCCCCTCGAGACCAGCCCAATTCGTTTTGAAGCAATCAATATCGTGACAATTTTAGGAATACTTTACTTAGGCATTGTTTCTACTGCGGTTGCCTTTGCGCTTTGGGTGTACGGAGTCTCGAGAGCGGGTAGTGTCTTGTCAGGCATTGCTTTTTTTGCCCAACCTGTGGTTGGTTCATTACTTGGGGCGTTCGTGCTGAATGAAAAACTCAACTCAAGTTTCTTAATCGCCGCAGGTTTACTGTTTTTGGGTGGTTGGCTGGCTCGACCTGCGCCAACCAAGCAATAAAAAACCGCTTAAAGAAAGTAGTAATAAAATCATGGCTAAGGCACTGGCTTCACCCATCTGATTAGGTCGGGCAAGACGTTGGTAAATCATGGTGGTTAATGTTGCCCATTCTGGGCGTGACAGCATTAAAGTCGCTGCAAATTCGCCAATCACCACGGCAAAAGCAAGGGCAATGCCACTGCGGACAGCCGCTTCGATCAACGGCAGCAGAATAAAGCGAAATTCTTGCCAA
>JBEGTV010000302.1:0-4065 GCA_041179225.1 Deinococcota bacterium
GCGTAAATCTGAACACCAGTATGCTGCTGAATTCATTGCCACTTGCGCTCAAAAAAGTTTTTGCAGCTCGAGCCGTACAACACACTCGGCATTTTGAAGGTGTTTTAGGGACTTCGTTGGAATTACAATTCAAGGCACGCAACTTATTAGTGGCAAAACATGCCGAAACCAGCTTACTCGAGGAAATCAGGCGACTAGAGAAGATTTTTAGTCGTTTTATGGTGAATTCAGAACTTAATCGTTTACTAGCAACCCAACACACAGCTTTTTTGCTGTCTCATGAACTCGAGTCGGTTTTACAAGCCGCATTGTACTGGCAAGAACGCTCCTTGGGCGCTTTTCATCTTGGGGCAGATGCACTTGGGCAGCTTTGGAAATCGGCGGAATTACGAGGTTTTGCACCAACAACTTCCGAACTCGAGGCTGTACTTAAAGCATTAAAAGCTCCAATACTTAAAATTGGGGCTAAGTCGGCAACTGTAGTCTCGAGTTTGCCGCTCAACTTAAATGCCATAGCCAAGGGTTTTATTGCTGAAATGGCAGCCCAAAAAGCCTTTATGGTCGAGGATGTCAGCCAAGTGCTGGTGAATCTGGGTGGTGATTTACGGCATTTTGGTACAGAACCGATTGTGGTCAGTATTGCCAATCCGTTTTCTAATGCTGATAATGCTTTGCCACTCGAGAAAATACGACTTTGCAATCAAGGGCTTGCCACCAGTGGGGGTTCGCATCGTGGGTATACCGTATCTGATACTCGAGTTTCGCATCTGCTTGATCCGCGTACTGGTTTACCTGTGCAGCACATAGTGGCAGCTTCGGTGGTTGCCCCTGATGCGATGACTGCCGATGTACTGGCAACGATTTTTAGTGTTTTGACCCTATCAGAAAGCCTTGAACTCGCCAATTCTATTCCAAGTATTGGTTGTTGTTTGGTTGGTCAAAATCAGATTATTCGCAATGAATTTTGGCAGTCGCATCTGATGTAATTTTGTCACAGAAATCAGATGTAACCCATTTGTTACCGAAATCAGGTGTAACCCGTTTGTTACCGAAATCAGGTGTAACCCGTTTGTTACCAAAATTTGTTTGAATTCTTTTAGGAGAAACCATGAAAAAAATTAGTTTATATTCGCGCCGCAGTTTCCTAGGTCAAGCCATGACCACCACCGCCGCTTTTTTTCTTAATCCGTTTGCAAAAGCCAGTAATCTTGTCTGGGATTCAAAGATGGAAGCTGTGGTGAGCCTTGAAATTAATCAGCCAAATGGTAGGCGTTATAACCGCCCCTACATTGCGGTTTGGCTCGAGAATTCGTCTGGTAAATCGGTGCGTACTTTAGCGGTGTGGGTTCAAGCTGGTAAAGGCGAGCGTTGGCATCAGGATTTAAGGCGTTGGTTTCAGAGCAATTCGGCTTTGATCAATACCATCTCGAGTCCGACCCGAATGCCCGGCTTGTACAAACTGGTCTGGGATGGAAAGTCTGATAAGGGCGTGCTGCTCGAGCAAGGCGATTATTTCGTTTGTATCGAAGCGGCAAGAGAACACGGTACATATCAATTAATTCGAGAAAAACTCAGTTTTACCAATACTGGATTTAATAAAGTCCTAACAGGTAATGAAGAAATTAAGGGAGCTAAAGTTGAATTCCGTGCAAAAAGCTGAACTGGCTAGGGGAGCAGATGTTTTTGTGCCTCGAGTTCGTCCGTGGCGTTTGCGTTTCCAAGGTTGGATACGTTGGCTACATATTTATACTTCAATGCTGAGTTTAATTGTGGTGCTGTTTTTTTCGTTGACTGGGATTACCTTAAATCACCCAGATTGGTTATTTGGTACCAAAGAAATCCGTGAGCAATACTCGGGTACACTGCCCAAAAATTGGTATTCGAGCAACACTGTGGATTGGTTAGTCGTGGTCGAACACTTACGAGCTAGTCACAATGTCAAAGGCAAAGCCACCGATATGCGGTTTTCAGAGATCGAGGCATCGCTACGTTTTGCCGCGCCGGGCTTCACTGCCGATGGTTTCATAGATACCAAAACTGGTGCGTACACTTTGAATACCTCAAGCCAAGGTTTTGTGGCAGCCATGAATGATTTTCATCGAGGTCGTAATGCAGGTGGAGTCTGGGCAGTGCTGATTGATGTGGCTGGTTGGTTCTTAGTGCTTATTTCAGTGACTGGTTTAGCGCTGCTTTTTTACCTCAAGAAAATCCGTGTTCAAGCCATGCTGACTTTAGTGGTGGGTGGGGCGGTTATGGTTTTGTTGATGCAGTTTTTGACTTAGGACTTGTTTGGATAGGGAATCTTTTGGAGAAACCCTATCCATTAGACTTCTTGTATAGATCAGATTTATGCTTCGTGGTACGGTATGATCGCTAAAAGCGACTATTGGAAAAATACATCTAAAAGCAACCCGAACTTGCGTTGCATTGTCTTGTAAATGTCACCCGAAGGTTTTCATCAGTACGCTGCTCGAGCTACACATTAGTACGCTGCTCGAGCTACACATCAGTACGCTGCTCGAGTTACACATCAGTACGCTGCTCGAGCGCTGCCGCAATAAAGGCTTTGAATGGTGGTGAGACCCGCATTGGACGTGACTTAAATTCTGGGTGGGCTTGCAGGGCAATAAAAAACGGATGGTCTGGTAATTCGATGGCTTCGACCAAACCAGCCCCTCGACTTTGTTTACCCGGTGTGACAGCACTGACAATTAAACCAGTTTTAATCAGTTGCTGTACATAATCTGGGTTGACTTCGTACCTGTGCCGATGCCGCTCGAGAACCGTGCCAGACGTGCCGTACACCTTCTCGAGTTTTGTACCTGCTTGAATAATCATTTCCCAGTCGCCAAGGCGCATCGTGCCGCCCAAACCAGCTGTCTCGAGTTGTTCGGGCATAATCCCAATGACCGGATGCTTGCTGTACTGGTCAAACTCAGTGCTGTTCGCACCTTCTAAGCCTGCCACATGCCTAGCAAATTCAATCACTGCAATCTGTAAACCAAGACAAATTCCAAAATACGGTTTTTGGTGGGTTCGGGCATATTTCGCGGCACGGATTTTTCCTTCAATGCCTCGCATCCCAAAGCCGGGTCCAACCAGAATGCCATCCAAAGACTCGAGGGCGGTTTTTGCATCCTCATCGGTTTTTAAGTCCTCGGCATTGACCCAGTGAATGTTGACTCGAGTATCGTTAGCAATTCCAGCGTGACGCAACCCCTCGAGAATTGAAAGGTAGCTATCGCCCATTGCCACGTACTTACCGACAAATCCAATGTTGACTTCAAAGGTTGGGTGCTTTAATTTTTTGACCGCGTCATGCCAAAAACCCAGACTTGGCGGGATTGACTCGAGTTTTAAGCGCTTCTCGATTTCACGCCCAAGCCCTTGTTCTTCAAAGGCTAATGGGACTTCGTATAGGTATTCAACGTTGTAACTCGAGAAGACCCGTTCTGGTTCGACACTGGTAAAACGCGCGATTTTACGGCGCACCTCATCAATTAAGGCGGTACTAGAACGCACCACAATAAAATCTGGTGAAATACCTGTGCTGCGAAGTTGTGCCACACTGTGTTGGGTTGGTTTGGTTTTAATTTCGCCAGTGCTGACTTCTGGGGCAAGGGTCACATGCAGATACGCCGTGTTTTCGTAAGCCTCATCAAAACGCATGGTGCGAATCGCCTCGAGAAACGGTAAGGACTCAATATCGCCAACTGTACCACCAACTTCGATCACTGTAATATCGGCATTAGCGGCTTGTGCCACGGCTCGAATACGGTTTTTAATCTCATCGGTAATATGCGGAATCACTTGTACAGTTTGGCTTAAATACTCGCCTTTGCGTTCGCGTTCAATCACAATTTTATAAACTTGTCCTGTGGTGATGTTACTGCCACGGTTGGTGTCTATATCTAAAAAGCGTTCATAATTCCCAAGGTCAAGGTCGGTTTCTGCACCGTCCCCAGTCACAAAAACCTCGCCGTGTTCATAAGGACGCATTGTGCCAGCATCTAAATTGATGTATGGGTCTATTTTGACGGCTGTGACTTTATGTCCCCTAGCACG
>JBEGTV010000303.1:0-4034 GCA_041179225.1 Deinococcota bacterium
CCAAGACGAGCAATGTTCTGCTCGAGTTGACTCAGCACTTGGTCGGTGACATTTGGCATGGCTTGAATTAAAATGCCGCCTGCGTGGGTCACACCACTCGAATCCAGATGCACCCCAAGCAACACCGCACTTGGAATTTGCTCGGATTGCAAAAGGTAAGCGGCTAAGTCATCGGCAATTTCACCAGAGACCAGTGGCACACTACCCGTGTACGGTTCGGTGTTCTCGAGCAGGCGCATCACCGCAAAATCCCCATTTTTACCGACCAGACCACCAACGTCGAGTTTGCCATCAGATGCCCTTGGTGCTAGGTCAGCTTCGGGGTATTTGACATAACCTCGGGCTGTTCCGTCGCGTCCGCCTTCAGCGACAATGTACCCAATCGCGCCATCACCTTGGATGCGTAAGGTCACGCGGTCTTGGTCGCGTTTAGAAAGCACTTGTGTGAGTAGAAGCGCCCCAGTTAAGGAACGCCCAAGCGCAGCCGTGGCAGTCGGGCTTAAATCGTGACTGGTTCGAGCTTTTGCTACAAGTTGAGTGGTATCTGCCGCAAAAATCCGTAAGGTTAAACCAGCCGCATGACCTGCGATTAAGTAACTCATAAGCTCGCCTCGAATTGCGTTTTGAATTGCCTAAAATCTTGGTCTGAGAGAACAGGTCGGCTATTTTGCGCTTCGATACTTTGTTCTAGTTGCACCCAAGATACACAACCCGCGTACTCTGGAGTCTCGAGAATATAAACAGGTTCGCAAGTGTAGACCCGCAATAAAAGCGCATGAACAAAGGGCTTATTGCGATAATGATATTTGCGTTCTAAAGCATCGGCAGTTAAGGCATTGTGTGTCTCGAGTTGAAGAATGGTGCTTAAATCCTCGAGTTTCCACGTTTTTTCGACCACTGCAAAAGAAGACAGTTCAACTTTACCCGCATGAGGATTTTCCCGCAGTAAATCCTGAAATGAAGGGCGTAATTCGGTTGCGTTTTGGTGTAAGAAAGTTTTGTACAGCCAAAATTTTTCATGCTCAATGCTAAATTCACCGCGTTGTTCAACAATTCCGCCTTTACGCATCAGCAAAGTAACATGTCCAGATTCCAGCGCTCGAGTTTGCACATCCCATTCTTTTAAGGCAACGTTCACGCGGTAAAAATACCATGTTGAAACAAGTTCTTTGGTCGGATGTAACACTCCTTTGGTCGGATGTAACACTCCTTTGGTCGGATGTAACACTCCTTTGGTCGGATGTAACACTCCTTTGGTTATGCCATACTCTTTTTATGGAACGAACCCGTTTACTGCTTTGCGATGATCACAGTGTGGTGCGTCAAGGCTTAAAAATGTTTTTAGCCCTCGACCCACAACTCGAGGTGATTGGCGAAGCGAGCAATGGCGCGGTTGCGCTCGAGATGGTTGGGCGTTTAATGCCCGATGTGGTGTTAATGGACTTACTGATGCCAGTCATGGACGGAATAACAGCCATCAGAGAAATCAAAACTCAATTCCCCGAAGTCGAAGTGATTGCAGTCACCAGTGTTCTCGAGGATGCCAAAGTGATGAGCGCAATGCAGGCAGGAGCAATGGGTTATTTATTAAAGGACACCAATGCTGACGAATTGGTTGAGGCGATTCATGCGGCTGGGCGCGGCGAAGTGCGCTTGTCACCCGAAGCCGCAAAGCGTTTAATGCGCGAGGTACAAACCCCAGATAAATCCGAGTCTTTAACTCCAAGGGAAACGGAAACGCTGCGTTTAATTGCTAAAGGCTATGCCAATAAGCTCATTGCCCGAGAATTTAGTATTGAAGAACGCACCGTGAAAACCCATGTCTCGAATTTACTTTCTAAACTTGGTCTGCGCTCGAGAACCCAAGCGGCGCTGTATGCCCTTAAAATTGGTTTAGTGGATTTAGAAACACTGCTTGAGGCTTAAGTATTTCACGCTTTCATTTTGGAATTTTCAAAAAGCGGCAATTCCGTCATTTCAGCGTGAAATACGTCGCCCTTACTCCTGTTAGTCGGAAATGTTTTAGGAACAAAACTCTAAAACATTTCATGGATGTACTTAATTAAAATTTCTCGAAGATGGAGAGATGGGAAATGGCTTGTGGTTTTTTTTCGCAGACAAAACGCGGTTTCTCGAGTAGATTGGTGTTATGAAATCTTTGCGAATTTTAGTGGCATTGCTTGCGTTCTCGAGTTTAAGTGTAATTGCACAAACGGCGGCTGAATTATTGGTTGTCACCAGTATTATTGGCACATTGGATAGCTCAGTGCGTTTACCATCTGGTTCTTATCAGGTTCTAAATCCGACTTTGACAGGTCAATTTGCGGATTTACTCGGGGCAGATAAAGCCAAGTACGAAGGGTACACCTTGTACTTAGCCAAAGGTTTAGCCAGTAAATTAGCGGATGCTTACATTGCTAATCTTGCCACTAATTTTGCCGCAGCAGGGTACTTTGAAAACTCAAGAGTAGCCGTGGCAGCGCCAACAGGGGAGACCAGAACTCGGATTGAGTATGAAAATATGGACAACAATAAGCGCTTAATGGTTTTTACCTTGCGTCAAGCCGATGCGTTTTATTACCTTGTAGCAAAGAAAAAATAATTAGTTTGGCTCAAGCAGTGCGTCGTAATCGTTAAAGTCACCACCTGTGTCTTCAGGGTCTTCAAGCTCGTCCCAAAGCGGCTTAGTGAAATCCCCTGCTCGAGATAAAAACCCCATTAAAACACGGTTGAATTCATTGGGTTTCTCGAGTGGTGCGTTATGCCCAGCCCCAGTAATCGTCACCAGTACCCCAAGTCCGGGTTTGACCCATTCCACAATTTCATGGCTATAACGCATCGGGGTCAGGACATCATCTGTGCCAACTGCGACCAACACTGGCGATTCAATCGCCCTGAGCATTTTGCGCTGATCCCCAAAGTTCAGCACATACAAAAGGTTGGCTTTTAGCACCTCAAGCGGGATGCTTTCGGCTCGAGTCACAGCTGCTGCCAAGCGCTCTTTACTTTGAATCAAAAAATCTGCTCCAAATAACCAAGGTACGGCTACGGTGTACGCCAGTTTTGACCCTCCAATTTCGAGTGCTGCCAGCACACTGCGAATTTTGGTCTCGAGTGGTATATCAAGCCGTGCCAGACTATCCACCAGAGTTAATGACAAAATTTTATCTGGGTGCATTCCCGCAAAGACAATTGCCAGAACTCCACCACCACTATGCCCAACCAAATGAATTTTCTCGAGCCGATGCTCTAAAAGAAATTCCTGTAATTCTTGCAAATGCAATTCTAAATTCCCAATTGCAGAACGATTAGGACATAACACCAAGAATTTTTTGGATAACACCGCTACTGTTGCATCCCAAGAACTCGAGTCGTTTAATTCGCCATGCAGCAAGACAACGGTTTC
Organism: Deinococcota bacterium; assembly: GCA_041179225.1. Taxonomy (GTDB): domain Bacteria; phylum Deinococcota; class Deinococci; order Deinococcales; family JAAFIG01; genus JAAFIG01. The sequence goes on from JBEGTV010000303.1 coordinate 3,407, forward strand.
GGTCATAGCTTGAGTGTACCAAGAAGGCGAAGGGCAAAAGTAAAAACTGTTTTGCCTTTCGCCTGTTTTATGCCCTTAACACCACATGCTCAGCACTGAATCCGGGTCCCATCGCAGTGAGCAGAGCGTATTCGTTTTTTGGTATGGCTTGCATGAATTTCTCTAAAATAAATAAAACAGTTGGGCTGCTCATGTTGCCGTGGTTCTCGAGGATATTTTTGGAATGCTCGAGTTTTGTATCGGGGATATTTAGGGCATCACAGAAGGCTTGCATGACTTTTTCGCCGCCGGGGTGAGTGATGAAGTGCTGAATTTGCTCGAGGCTCAGGTTAAATTGCTTGAGGCAACGCAGCACATCAACTAAGATGTGCTTTTCGACCACGAGCGGCACACTTTTAGAAAGCAGGACTTTGAAGCCCGTGTCCACAATTTCCCAACCCATGACTTCTTCGGTGTCGTCCCATAGGGTACTCGAGCCTCCTAGAACGGTGAGACCAGTCTCCATTTGGTCGGATAAAATCACGGCTGCTGCACCATCGGCAAAGAGGCTGGTACTGACCAAGTTGGCTCGGCTTGGGTCATTGGCTTGGAAGGTCAGGCTCGAGCATTCGATGGCAACCAGTAGCAC
>JBEGTV010000304.1:0-4019 GCA_041179225.1 Deinococcota bacterium
CAACCATTTGCCCAGCCAATGGGCGAATTGGATTTACCCAAGAACGCATAACCACCTTCGCCAAGCCCTAGGATTGGTCGTCCTGCATTGCCAATGGCTTCTGGCATTCCAGTGCCACCTTCCCAAGTGTTTAAGTTGCCGGACTTACTGTCAATCGCCAGTAAATCGTAATCCATGAGCGTTGCGGTGCTGTTCGGGTTCAGGCTCGAGAGTGGTAATAAGGTGACGCGCATTCCTTTTAACTCGAGACCCATCTTAAAAGCGGTGGCAGCGCTGTTATCTGCGCCGTGAATCAGTCCAACGCGGTTCTTGCAGTGTCCCTTTGGAATGTTAATCTCGAGATTGGTGGCAAAGCGGTTGTTGCTTTCATTGGATTCGGCAATATGATTCCCAAAGTCAACCCGTGCAAAGTAAGTCCGTAAACCTTCGGTGTCGCTGGGTGTAGTAATTGGATAGAAGATTGGAATGGTTAGGGTGATGCTTTCGTTTGGGGCTAAAGCGGGTACGGTCACACCATTGCCCCTGTAACCTGCACCGAGGGCTTCGTCGCGTAAATCTACCACTTGGGCAATACCAATGTTTGGTACGGCTGGGCTTATACCCGCACCGATATTTTTGATGGTGATATTGCCGTTTACAAAGGTGTTGTATGGGCGGCAAACACTGCCAAGGCTGAGGCTGGCGCGTTCAATCACCAAGTCTGGTTTTGGGATGATCGTGTCGTTGACTGGGTTTGGAACGGGTGCAGCATTGGTTGCAAAGCCATTGTCACCAGTGATTGCCACATCTGCGGCGCATTCCTCGAGATTTCGCACAGCCACACCCGCCGTTTCACAAGTGGTTCTGGCAGCCGCCAAGGTCGCAAGGTCAATTGGTGCGGCTGGATGTGGGAAAGTCGAATCGTTAAATCCACCAAAGGCTTCGCTGTCATCGTAGACAAACAGCGATTCGCTTAGACTAGGAACGCGCCAAGAATTGGCATACGCACCATAAAAAGTGCTGGCGTTCAATGGGCTTAGCGCACTGCCATCACGTAAGAAAAGGTCGTTGGTGGTGTTGCCGTCCATGTTGCCAAGTAAACCCTTCATTGTGCCAGTTCTCGAGGTGGCTGGGTAGAGGTAGGCATTGATGTAGCTACCTACGGTTACTTCGATGCGGTCGCCAGTTGGGAAGCGCAAGGTGTAATTCGTTCCGATTTGGGTGATGGTAAATCCTCCACCAAGGTCAAGACCACTACTTGGAACAACGGTTCGGATTCCAGCATCATCAAGTCTAAGCGGAGTTCCGCCGCTTGGGGTGACATAAAATCCCACTTTTTTGCCGTTCATCCGTGTCGCTATCGCGGTATTGATGCTGACCGAGGTGCTACCGCCCCACGGTTGCTGACGGGTTTGGATTCTAAATTGATTATCGCTCGAGAAGCCAAGGTCAAATTCGCCCACACTTTGGAATTCCACACCGCTTTGGTCAAAGGTAATCAGGTGCGGGTCGCCCCATGAAACACCGGGCAGGGTTGCGGCGGCTGGCGGATTGGTGCTGATGTCCTTACCAGCTTCGTCGCCGTGGCGAATTGCCATTTTAGAACCAGTCTCATATGCGCCGATAAAGGTCTCTGTGCCGTCGTTATAAGCATAAACCCGAATCTTTACGGCTTTATCGGTGGGTAAAGTTCCGGCTGGAATATCGAACGAACGGGCGGTGGGGGCTAAATCTGCCGAGCGCCAACCTGTACCGCCAGCCTCCCCTAGCCAAGTTGCCGAGACCACAAAACGGTCTGGGTTATTGGCACTTGTCCAAGCCACAGGTAAAACAGCGCCACTCGAGACATTCACTCCAGCACTTGGTGCAGTTACGACTGGTTTTTCTGGTAGCGTGTCACGGGCATAAACCAAGCAGTCCCCATCGGCGGTCAGGATTTCGACATTGCTACCGACTGCAACACTGCTGGGTAAGTTCCCTTGGAAAATACTGCCTGTAAAAGGAATGTTTGTGCCGTTGACCCGAACTGTTGCGCCACCCAAGGCAGCAGAGGCTCGAGTCAAACTGACATTCTGGCTTTGCATACCCATGTCTGTGCCTTTGACCAAGTAACGGCTACAAACGACAGGACGGGCTGGTGATTCTGGGCTGGTTGTGCCTTCTGTGCTGCCACCAATTGCCCGAACTGTGAATTTGGCAAGATTTGCCAGACTGACATTGCTGACCAAAAATTGCAAACGCCGAAGCGAACCAGCCGCTTGCACTGTGACTCGAGAAGCCGCCGCAACAGGTTCAGCATTGACTTTTTTGCCATCTTGATAAATGTTGTACCCAGTCACCCTTGCATCATCTACTGCATCCCAAATAACAGTGACATTTTTATCATCAGGTACGGTCAGAATATTTTGTGGGGCTGCAATTGGAATTACTTGATTACAACTCGCCAGTAATCCAGTCAAAATAACCACGCTCGAGCCGAGAATTAGATTTGCCTTTTTCATATTGTCTCCTTTAAGCGAACCGTTTCGCTGATAGGTATAATTTAGCCCTACCCCTCTGAAAGCTCCCTGAAACAAACAAAGTCGTGAAAGACAATAAAAAACCACTCGAGAATTTTCTCGAGTGATTAGCCACAAATTATTTAAGGAGCGCCAATCGCATTGGCTGCATTTAACAACCCAGCCCCGCATTTCTCGAGCGGTACACACTCGAGGTTGGTTCGGCTTGCACCAGCAATAATTTTATTTTTAATCTCGAGCGGTGTAGCGCTTGGGTCAAGGGCTTTAAGCATTGCCGCAACTCCGCTAACCCAAGGCGCGGCAAACGAAGTCCCTTCAAAAGTGCGGTAGCCAAAACCGTCTGCACCACTCGGGTCAAAACTAGCACTCTGGGTTTCGCCCGGAGCAACCAGACTGACCCATGCGCCCGGAACACTAAAACTCGAGGCTTTGTACTTGCCGCTAGAGTCGTAACGCACACTGCCGACTGCAATAATCGGTAACTCGAGGCTATACGCGGCTGGGTATTGCGGCACTATCCCACGATTCCCCGCCGAGGCAACCAGTACGATATTGGCATCAGTCACGGCTTTTATAACTTGTTTAACGATACTCGAGGGTTGTTGTGTACCTAAGGACAGGTTAATCACATCGGGTTGCTGGCTAATCGCGTAACAAAGTCCTTTTATGACCTCAATGCCTTTACATTGGAGCGCTTCGTTGCAGACTTTGAGGGGTAGAATTTTAGCGCCATCTGCGCCAAGTGGACCACTTTGGTTATTATTTCTGGCGGGCAGCACCCCGACTTGCCAGAATTGCGTAAAGTTCGTGCCGCTTTCCGAATCCCGAGCGGCAATGATTGCTGCAACTGCTGTTCCATGCCCGACTCGAGTGCCGCCTAAATTCTTGGCATTGTCGGCAGTGTCAGACTCGATTGGGATGGCAAGGTTGACACGTTCATTAGTGAAATTACGCCCAGACAACAAATTTGTATCGAGCAGATTAAATAAATTCCTGAAATCGTAATGTTCAGAAACCCCAGTGTCCAACACCGCAACTCGAGGGGAACGGTTTTGCATATTTGGCAGGAGGGTTTTCCAGTGCGTGTAAGCGCGGTCTAACTCGAGGGCAGTGAATTCGTTTTTATGTTCTATGGTCGGTCCAGAATCAGAATATGAACCACCTGTTCCAATCAAATGTGGATTGGCTTCTAAAACTTCAGGAATATCGCTGGCGGTGTCCACGGCTCGAGAAGTCCCGCCTTGTTGCTCGAAAACAGCCAAGCTATTGCTGCAAATGCCAGTTGCGCCAGCCTCGGCTGGTTTGAAGTCTGCTACAATCATGCTGGCGCGTTGGGCAATTTGGGTGGCTTTGTTTAAGTCTAGATTTTCCTTAAAAACCACCAAGGTTTGGTCGGGGAAATAATTATCTGGACTTGCAAGAATGTTTAAGTCCTTATTGGTTGCAAAAGACTGAGGAGAACTGGTCACAGTAACAAGGTATGAACCTGCTTGTAAGTTTGGTGCTTTGACTTTTAACGCT
>JBEGTV010000305.1:0-4008 GCA_041179225.1 Deinococcota bacterium
TTTGGTATCTCGAGAAGAACCCTAGACTCGAATTGCGAATTGTTGGACTAATTGAGGCAGCCGAAAACGAAGTCTTGGTCAGCATTGCCAGCCTATGGGAAATGAGCATCAAAGCTGGAATGGGTAAGTTAGACCTTCCGCTTGGAATGAGCATGGTGCAACTCGAGCAGCACCTTAAAAACCTTGATTTTCAGATTCTCGAGATTAAAACCAAACATTTGGATGGTTTGAAACCACTACCATTGCATCACAAAGACCCATTTGACCGTATGTTGATAGCCCAAGCGATGTTTGAGAAAGCCACTTTGGTATCCGATGATGAATTCTTTGGGCTTTACGATGTGGAATTGATTTAATCCGCCCTGAACCGTAGGGGAGGGGCTTGTCCCCTCCTGACCCGCCAAAGCCCCAAGCTCGAGCCTCGAGAAAAGAAGTGAATGTATGAATGAATCTCAATTGAACAATTCTGACCCAGTAATGGAAGTTATTGGACATTTGGTAAGATGGCAACCTGTCATTGCTCGGGAAGAAAAAATGCAATTACAAAATAGACTGCGAGGTTGCGTAGGTTCTGAAAATCATCCACTTTTTAATTGTGAAGTCAATCCTTTGTACAGAAGTCAAAATTCTGATGATGTTTTGTTCCAAATGTGCAGTTCTGGTCAACTTGCTCGAGTTCATTTAACTACCCAACTCGAGACAAATCCAATTTATCCAGATACTGTATTGTTTGGCACTTTGAGAGAGTGGCTTCAATTTGAGCTTGACGATGTTATGTACTTACTTGAGGACGCTGAAATTAAATTATGAATGCCCTAAATTTAAGTATCGAAAAGGAGAAAATATGAACTTTCCACCGTATATTTTAGATTTTAAGTTTTTTGAGTTATTCAAAAAGCACGATCTAAAGAAAGTAAAAGATATTTTAAGCCAATTACAGTTGCAAGGCTTTATGAAATATGTCGAAAAAGATAATAGTTGTAAATACTTTGTTTTTACTTTTCGAGATAAGTCTCACTTTGAAACTTTTTTAAGCGAAATAAACAATTATGTTGACTACACTAAATTAACTGTATACGCATATCCACAGTGTGCTGAAGACGAGGAAGTTATTTTATGAATGAATTACCTACTAAATACGAACCATCGGCTGTCGAATCTTCTTGGTCTGAACTCTGGGCTAAACCCGGTACGTTCCGTGCCGATGCAACCTCGAGCAAACCCGCTTTTACGATTGTCATTCCGCCGCCAAATGTCACGGGTAGCCTCCACCTTGGTCATGCGCTCGATAACACAATTATTGATGTCCTGACCCGTTTTAAGCGCATGGCGGGCTTCGAGGCGTTGTACTTGCCCGGCACTGACCACGCGGGTATCAGTACCCAAGTGCTGGTCGAAAAAGAATTGGCACTCGAGGGCTTGCATAAATCCGACCTTGGGCGTGAGAAATTCTTGGAGCGCGTCTGGGCGTTCAAAGAAAAAAATGGTGGTACTATTTTGCGCCAACTGACCCGCCTTGGTGTCAGCGCCGATTGGTCTCGAGAACGTTTTACAATGGATGCTGGTCTGTCCAAAGCCGTGCGCCGTACTTTTGTTGAGTACGTGGCGAAAGGCATGGCGTACCGTGGCGAGAAAATTGTCAATTGGGATCCTGTGGCGCAAACTGTGCTGTCTGACCTCGAGGTTGACCGCGAGGATCGCCAAGGCAAAATGTACACCTTGGCGTATCAACTCGAGGACGGAAGCGGCGCAATCAACGTGGCAACCGTCCGCCCCGAAACAATTTTTGCTGACCAAGCCGTGGCGGTGCATCCGGAAGATGCGCGTTTCTCGAGCCTTGTCGGGCAGAAAGTGCGTATCCCACTGACTGACCGCCTGATTCCAATTATTGCTGACTCGAGTGTTGAAATGGATTTTGGTACAGGCTGCCTAAAAATCACCCCAGCCCATGACCCAACCGATTTTGAAATTGGTTTGCGCCATAACCTTGCCACCCCAAGTGTGATTGATAAATTTGCCAAACTAACTTCTGAGTTTGTGCCGGAAGAATTTAGGGGCATCGAACGTTTTACTGCCCGTAAAGCCGTGGTGAAGGCGCTTGAGGCGAACGGCGCACTGCTCGAGGCGAAGGATTATAAGGTCAGTATTGGCATTTCGGAACGCACCAAAGAACCCATCGAACCAATGGTCATGACCCAGTGGTGGTGCAAAATGGACAAGCCCGCTAAGCAAGTGTTGGATGCGCTCGAGGATGGGCGAATTAAAATTGTGCCAGAGCGTTACACCAAGGTCAACCGTGATTGGCTCGAGAATATCCGTGAATGGGCAATTGGGCGGCAACTCTGGTGGGGGCATCAGATTCCAGCTTGGTACGATGCTGAGGGCAAAGTCTATGTGCCAGACCTCGAGAATCCTGATTTAGACTGCGACCAAGACCCTCGTTACGCGCATCTGAGCCTGACTCGAGACCCTGATGTCTTCGATACTTGGTTTTCAAGCGCCTTATGGAATTTTAGTACCATGGGCTACCCAGACCAAACCGAGGATTTAGCTAAATTCTACCCAAATAGCGTGCTGGTAACAGGTTACGACATCCTGTTTTTCTGGGTGGCGCGAATGCAAATGTCGGGTTTTGAATTCACAGGTCAAGCCCCGTTTCATACCGTCATGCTGCATGGTTTGTACTTGGATGCCAAGGGTCAGAAAATGAGTAAATCCAAGAACAACGGCATTGACCCACTCGAGCTTATGGATAAGTACGGTGTGGATGGTTGCCGTTTTGCTTGGGCGTATTTAAGCACTGGTGGACAGGATATTAAGCACGATGAACGCCGTTACGAAATGGGTCGGAATTTTGCCAATAAACTCTGGAATGCGTCGCGGTTTGCGATGATGAATCTCGAGACTGGGCATATGGAAACAGGTATGAAACTAGATACCCTCGAAGTGGCGCGTTTTGATGTGACGCTGGCAGATTCTTGGATTGTCTCGAGGTTGTCCCAAACCATTAAAACCGCCATTGACCAACTCGAGGCGTATGATTTAGGCGCTGCCATTCGCACGATTTACAGTTTTACTTGGGATGATTTTTGTGATTGGTACATTGAAGCCGCAAAGCCAGCTTTGAGGAATAAAAATCCACTGACCCAAGCCACCATCAAGCGGGTTCTTGAGGCGATTCTAAAACTCCTACATCCGTTTATGCCGTTTATCACCTCAGAAATTTATGCGGCACTTAACCCTCAGCATGGGCAATTGGCGTTCGAGCCTTTTCCTCGAGCCGATGAATTTAGTGTAGATACAGCTTCTCTCGAGGAATTTGAAAAAGTTAAAAATGCAATTACGGCGGTGCGGGTGCTGCGGAACGAACTGATGATTCCACCAATGCAAGTGCTGACCGTGGCAGTTGAAGGGATTAACGCTGATGCCGTAACAAAGAATCTCGAGACCTTTACTGGACTTGCTAAAGCAGAACTGGGCAGTGTGACGGGTAAAATTATTAACTCAGTTGCCCCCGGACTCGAGGTGATACTGGCACTCGAGGGGCTGATTGATACATCGGAGTACGTGACTCGGGGCAAGAAAAAAGTTGTTGAGTTAGAAAAGCAAGTGCAGCAGGCTAAAGGCAAGTTAAGTAACGAGAATTTTGTTAAGAATGCCCCTGAAGACGTTCTTCTCGAGGAGCGCCGCAGGATTGAGGATTTTGGAATGCAGTTAGAAAGGTTACAAAAAGTTTTGGCGCAATTTGCTTAGAAATACCTTTACCTCATGCGCTTTCCTATGGTCGGATTGACGCATGAGGTGTTATAAAAAAGTCGTTTTGAGAATCTCGAGAAACTTCTCGAGATTTGAGAGTGTGGTTTCTGGATGTGCTTCACGTACCCGAATTGTTCCTATAGTAGCTCGGTCTTGGAAGTATTCTTGGACAATTTCGGTTGCTTCTATTCCTATTTCAGTTGTTTGATACTTGCTTTTGAAGGTGTTTAGTGTTTCGTATTCTTCTTGTGA
>JBEGTV010000306.1:0-4003 GCA_041179225.1 Deinococcota bacterium
AAGCCAAGCCTAGCCCAAGACAGTCCAATTAGTGTTGGACTTTTGCACTCTTTAACTGGCACAATGGCGATTTCTGAAGTCAGTGTTGCTCATGCCACCGAACTGGCGCTCGAGGAAATTAACCAGCGTGGTGGTGTTCTTCGGCAGCAAGTTATGATTATCAAAGAAGATGGTGCGTCTAATTGGAATCAGTACGCTGCCAAAGCCAAAAAACTGATCAATACCGATAAAGTCTCGGCGATATTTGGTGGCTGGACCAGTGCCAGTCGCAAAGCCATTTTACCAATTATTGAAAAAAATCAGAATTTACTCTTTTACCCCGTGCAATTTGAAGGCAATGAATGCAGCCCAAACATTATTTATAGTGGTGCTCAACCCAACCAACAAGCCTTACCTGCGCTTGAGTGGGCGCTCGAGCAGGGCTTCAAACGCATTTATCTGCTTGGCTCAGATTATGTGTATCCACGTACCATCAATAAAATTTTGAAACGCCACATTACTAAAAAAGCGGCTGTTCTGGTCGGAGAAGATTATGTACCTCTGGGAAGTAAAAACTTTAGTGCAATCATTAAACGTATTCAAAGCAGTCGCCCCCAAATCATCATTAACAGCATCAATGGTGACAGTAACGTGGCTTTTTTTAGGGCATACCGCAGTGCTGGCATAGACCCACGTTTAATTCCAACGATTAGTTTTTCTCTTGCCGAAACCGAACTGCGTACCATCGGCACAAATTGGCTCTTTGGGCATTACGCCGCATGGAATTACTTTCAAAGCCTCGAGAATCCAGCCAATCGCTTATTTATACAAAGTTACCGTCAACGTTACGGTGCAAATAGCGTTGTCAGTGACCCAATGGTTCATGCGTACACCAATGCTTTTTTTTGGCGAAGAGCCGTTGAAAAAGCAGGAAGTTTTGATCCTGTACTGGTCAGACAAGCCCTCGTTGGACTCGAGTTCCGAGATTCACCTTTAGGCAGAATTCGCATCGAAGCCAACGGTTCGGTCAAACAACGGGTTTATATCGGCAGAATAGAACGCAACGGACAATTCCAAGTGGTTTGGCGTACCAATAGCGAAATTCTTCCAGAACCCTATGACCCACTGACTTTTGCAGGGAAAAGTTGTCCAAGAAAGTAAGACTCGAGTTTCATGTAAGCCGATGCTCGAGTTTCATGTAAGTCGATGCTGGAGTTTCGTGTAAGCTAAGCACAATGAAAACTCTTGTTAGTATTGCCGAAGCCAAAGCGCACTTAGAAAAACTCCTTGAACGTGCTGCTCAGGGCGAAGAAATTATTATCATGGAAAATGGTCTGCAAGTTGGGGCGTTGAATTATGCCACCTCAAGCAGTGCCGCCTCTGTAGTCTCGAGTGAACCTACCTCTGTAGTCTCGAGTGAACCTACCTCTGTGGTCTCGAGTGAGCGCACTTCTGTGGTTTTGAATGAACCAATGGTTTTAAGCAGTAAGCCAAATCCTAAACCTGTACCAAAAAAACCAATTCACACGACAAGCCGCAAGGGTTTTAGTATCGAAAGTTACGGCGCGGCGCGTACTGTCACGGGTTCTAATCATTGGCTTCGCATGGGTGGACAAAATATCATGCTTGATTGCGGACAGTTTCAGGGTTCTAAAGCCTTAGATGCCATTAACGACCAAGATTGGGCATATAAAATTGCTGAAATAGATGGTTTTTTCTTGTCTCATGCCCATTTGGATCATGCGGGGCGTTTACCGAAATTGGTACGCGATGGATACAACAAACCCATTTTTGCCACACCCAGCACCAGACAAATCGTTGAGCATTTGTTATTAGATTCAGCCAAACTCCAAAAAGAAGATTTTGAACGTGACCAACGTAAGAACAAAAGTAAAGCCATGCCTCCACTTTTTGCAGAAGCCGATGTGCAAAAAGCCCTCGCGTTATTTGAAGTAATCGAGTACAACAAACCGCTCGAATGGAATGGATTGCGGGTCACAGCGCAAGTGGCTGGGCATATCCCCGGGAGTGCCAGTTTATTATTTGAAAGCCCAGAAGGTCGGTTTGTCTTTAGTGGCGACCTTGGCAATGCCCGTAAGGATATTCTACCCGACCCTGTAGCCTGCCCAGATGCCGATATTGTACTGATGGAAAGCACTTACGGCGACCGTGACCATAAGCCTTTCGAGCAGACCCTAGAAGAATTTGCCAAGCTGTTGATTGAAGCCACCAAAAGCGGTGGGAAAGTCCTGATTCCGAGTTTTGCGCTCGAGCGTACTCAGGATTTGTTGTACCATATCGCTCGTCTCGAGGAAGAAGGGCGCATTCCTGTGCTGCCAGTCTTTGTGGACAGCCCACTTGCTAGCCGCATTGAAGAGACTTATGCGGCGGCTAAATACGAGTTCGAGCCGCACGTACAAAAGTTTTACACTACCAGCCGTAACCCGTTTGAACCCAAGAACTTTAAGTACACTGCCAGCACTGACGAAAGTAAAGCCCTCAATGCCTTACAAGGCTCAGCCATTATTATTGCAGGGGCGGGAATGCTGACGGGCGGACGAATTTTGCATCATCTTCGCAATAATTTAAGCAATAAAAACACCAGCCTTGTGATTGTTGGCTATCAACCCCAAGGCGGACTTGGACGGCTTTTAATTGATGGTGCAGATAGCATTAACTTATTTGGTGAAAAAGTCGCGGTTCATGCTCGGGTTTTCACGGTTGGAGGGTTCTCTGCCCATGCTGACCAAACCGAATTACTCGACTGGAGCAAAGGTGTATCTGGCGAAGTACGCCTTGTACACGGAGAAATCAAGGCAATGGAAGTGTTGCAACAAAAACTGATTTCTCGGGGACAACAAAGCAGTCTTCAACCCGCCATGATTCCCGTTCCGGGCGATACGGGTAAGGGCGGCGAACCCGAGTAAAACTCATTTTTGTGCCATGCGTAAACCGGCTCGGTCACACAGCACTTCCAGCACTTCAAACATACACAGCACTTGGTACTGTCGCACCCGTATTGGCTCGAGACGGCTGTTCTCGAGCCAAAGGCTGCCTTGTACTTCATCGTAACTGCTGCTCAAATTACCCCTAAAATCATCTAAGTGGGTAACAGACCAGACCCGCACCCCAGTAAATTCAAAAAAACATTGTTCTGACCCTGTTCCACCCTCGGACGTATACTCGAGTTGCAAGGTCGCCTCGAGTTTTAAGACACCCTGCTGATACTCAAGACGTTGCAAAACCAGTGCTTCACGCCCACGCAGGATACCGTGACGGGTTTTAATTGGCTGGTATTGAGGCATAGGGTCAAAAGGTCAAAGGAAAATTAAATCTTTAACCTTTTACCTGACTTGCAACGCAAGTCTCTGCGCTTCGAGCAGTGCGGCTTTGGGGTCGAGTCCGCCTTTTAAGCTGCGTTCCATTTGAGCTTCGAGAATATCACGCCATTTTTGGTACTCGAGCAAATGCGGTGGGTTGTAGGCTTTTTCTAAGGCTTCAAGTCCAGCCTTCATGATTGGTTCATTCACAAAATCACCCAAGGGTTTAATTGCACTTTGACGCACAGGTAGGTAATAAGATTCTTTAACAAAACGCACCACATTCTCGGTACGGGTCAAAAATGCCCAGAATTCAAACGCACCTTTGGTTTCGGCTTCGGGGTTGCCTTTGGGGATGATTAACTGGGATTCGCCAGCCAAAGTACGTCCGGGCATAGCGGAAGCCCCAATTTGAAACGGTAAGACATCTTTAACAAGAGGGTAAGCACTGGTTGGCACAGTTACCATAAAGGCTTTGGTTCGTACCCAATCTATAACCGCAAAGTTAATTTCGGCAAAATTACGCACAATTGCTTTGCCGCCACGGGTTAAGTCATACATCATTTGTAGGGTTTGCATCGAAGCAGTTGAATCAAAATCTGGTTTGTTATTATTATCTAAAATGTTACCACCTCGGCTCGAGACCATCGAACCAAAAATCCAACCATCCACAAAGAAAATCGCGCCTTTGCTGGTGCGGTTGG
>JBEGTV010000307.1:0-4002 GCA_041179225.1 Deinococcota bacterium
TTTTTCAACAGAGCCGCCGTGGTTTTTAAACCAATTGCCTCGAGTCGCAGCGCGTAAGTCTTACCAATTCCTTCAATATCAATCAGTTTTGCCATGTTTACCTTTAATCAGTCCTGCCATGTTTACTTCAAGAATTGCTCCAACCATATCGCCACACCGTTTTCTTCAGGTGGGGCTATCGTTTCATTGGCAAGTCCACTTTCATGTGCTTCGGTTTTACCAACAGCGATACCATGTCCAGCCCATTCGAGCATGGTTAAATCATTATTGCCATCACCAAAGGCAATCGTGTCTTGTTGGGCAATACCAAGGTAATTTGCAATCATCTCGAGGGCTGCGCCTTTATGCGCTCCGGGTGGGGCAATCTCGAGGTAATACTCCCCCCACGGATAAAAGGTGTGCTTTGGGTAATTTGTACGCAAGGTGGCTAAATGCTGATGGACTCCATCTCCATGCAAGGTCAGCTTAGCAGGCTGAGCAATGGGGAATCCATCAAAAAAAGAGCGTACCAAACGAGCTTCTTTTCGCACCCAATCCCAATAGGGTTTGCCATCTGAGCGCATCGAATCAGGATTTTTAACAAAAACGTCCATTTCAACTGGCACAAAGAATTCTTCGACCAAAGGAGCATACTGTTCAATAATACTTCGGGTTTCTTGGTGGCTTAATCGTAAGTCACGCATATAGTCGCCATTCGGAAACATGACACAACCACCCTGAGCAGTTCCAACCGGAGTCTCGAGTTGCAATTGCTCAAGAAATGGCTTAGCACTGGCATGGACTCGTCCGGTGATGACTGTTACCATATGTCCTGCAGCACGGGCTAACCCAATGGCTTCTAAGATGGGTTGAGGAATCTGATAGTCATGGGTCACAATCGTTCCGTCGAGGTCAAAAGCAAGCAATTTCACACACCTAGCCTAACACAGCCGCGATTAGCCCCATACATGCGGCGATGATAGACCCATGAGGTCTTAAATGTGAAAAATAGTTTGCGGTTTAACATAAAGATTTGTTAATCTAGTGTCACTCTTATGCACCCAGAAGCCCCTGATGAAATTAGTTTGCGTGATGTATATCTCATCATTAAAAAGCATCTCGCATTTATTGTAGGAATAACGGCGGCTGTAACTGCTATTGCTCTGATTTTATCTTTGGTGTTGCCAAAGACTTTCTCGAGTCAAGTGGTCTTAAATTTAGCAGTTAATTCCGAACGCTCCGAATTCAAAGCTGCGCCCAATGCCGCCGGTTTATCTCAAGGATTTATTCAATTGGTGAATAATGAATCACTTGCTTCCAAATTACAAGAAGAACGATTAGAAGGTTTCTTCAAAGCAAAATTTGATGATAAAAAATTGCTGTTGACCTTAACTACTTATGGCGACAATCCAGATTTAGCATTGGCTCGAGCCGAACGCTTTCAAATGGCAGCAATCAATTATTTTAACGGGCAGATTAGTGATACAGTTCGCACCAACTTAGCCTCTAACTTAGCCCAATTAGAGGTTGACCTGTCCAGTAACCAAGATAACTTAAAACGAATTGAGCCTTTACTCAATACAACCAAGGGCATTGCTAATAACACCCAAGATACGGCAGCCCTTGAATCCAGAGGAATTGACCCGCAATTGGCTCGAGCCAACAATCCAGCGCTGGTTAATCTGGCATTACAAATAACCCAATTAAAAGTCGGCATTGCCAATCTGCAAGCCCGACAAAATTCTTTACAAACCATTTTACAAAACGATAAAGCCTTTGCTTCACTTTTAGGACAAGGTTTTCAAGTTCAAGTTTTGGCAATGCCAGCCAAAGCCTTAGAAGCCCAAGCGCCCAAACCAGCCTTAATCACTGCTTTAGCGGCTGTGGCTGGTTTACTGATTGGTTTGGTCGGTGCATTTGTTCTCGAGGCGTTACGTCCAGCAAACAGTGAATACAATTACGGCAACCGTCGTATGGCTGCACCTCAAGCCAGCCCCGGCGACTAATCGCGCAGGGAAAGATTGTGCAACTAATCGCGCATTAAATGGTACAGCAAGGCTTTTTGGGCATGAAGCCGATTTTCGGCTTGGTCAAAAACCTTGGACTTTTGGTGCATCGTGGCTTCTTCAACCACTTCCTCACCATAATGGGCGGGCAGGCAATGCAGAAAAATTGCATCTGAAGTGGTTTTCTCGAGCAGTTCAGGGTTGACTTGAAACCCACTAAAATCACGGATTTTACGGCGCTCAGAAGCCTCTTGTTCTTGTCCCATGCTAACCCAAACATCGGTGTATAACACTTTGGCTTCTCGAGCCGCGCCTTGTGGGTCGTTGGTCAGTTTGACTTTTGCACCTTGCTCGAGGGCATGAAGGATCACGGCGGCATTGGGTTCATAACCACGTGGTGTGGCAATGGTTAGGCTAATGCCTGTTAAAAGCGCCATTTCAATAAAACTATTTGCCATATTGTTGCCATCGCCAATATAAGTAACGGGTAAGTCCTTAACTTGCCCAAAGTTCTCTTCGATGGTTTGAAAGTCCGCTAGTAACTGCACAGGATGCAAATAATCCGATAAACCGTTAATAACGGGTTTTTTACTGTGCTTAGACAGTTCTTCTAAAGTCGAATGAAGAAAAACCCGTGCCATGATCCCATCTACCCAGCGTTCTAAATTCAGAGCAATATCGCGCACAGGTTCACGAGTTCCAAGTCCAATTTCGGCATTGGTCAGGTTCACACTGTGTCCTCCAAGTTGAAACATGGCAACATCAAACGTGGTTCGGGTGCGTAAACTTGGTTTTTCAAAAATCATGGCTAATGTTTTACCCTCAAGTGGTTTTTGTCCACGCATCTCACCGCGTTTTAAGGCATGAGCCGTGTCCATCAATCCTCGGTACTCGAGTGGGGTTAGGTCAAGGTTTCTTAGAAAGTCACGTCCGCGTAAATCAGTCATGGCTCGAGTCTACGAAATTTATAAGTCGCCACGCAACCAATTTTCAATCATGGCGAATGGTTCACGCAAGGCAAACCTCGAGAGCATCCCAAACCGAGACCAGCACGGGCTGAGAGGCGCACCAATAACAGTTGGCTCGAGACCAATTTTACGAGCCAATGCCCCCGCCCGAGCCAAATGAAACGGGTCTGAAACAAGCAGCACTCGAGGGCTGGTTAAAAGGGCTTTTGAAAAGCGCAGATTCTCGGCGGTACTGGTACTTTGTGGCTCGAGTATGGTTTGTGCCTTATTCAGACCAAATGAAATGGCAATATCCTGCATCACTTTGGCTTCAACTGCTCTGTCTTCTTTATCTATTCCGCCACTTAGAACTAAACTGGGTGCAAAACCGGTTTGAACCAATTCAACACCGCGTTTGACTCGAGCCACCAAACACGGATTCCAGCGCCCAGCAGGAAAATAGGCTTGAGCGCCCAGCACAATCACCGCATCGGCTTTTATTGGGGTGTTACCACTCGAGACTGCCCCAACCCAAGTCAGTAAACCTAGGTACAATACCAGCCCACTCAAAAAAGTACCGAACGCTATTTTTTGAACCAATTTCACACTTTATTTCATAACAAGCGGTATGAGAACAATGATTTCAAAGGCTTCGTACCATGCCGCTAAAACCAGAAAGCTAATCGCTAAAGGTAAACTGCGGGTGTACTCAAGAAAGGCAAAGCTCCAAGGGTTTTTTTTAATGACCCGAAAAAGCAGCACACCACTGGAAGCCACAATAAAAATATACGAACCAAGTTCAATTAAAATCGTTGGAATATGCAGCAACCAAGCAGTCAACGGCAGTGTTCCCACAGGTGCAAGTGCCAAACCATAAAAAGGATATTGAAACAACCCAATTAAGTACGCCGGGACAGCAAAAAAACTGCCGGGGACATAGCTGGTTAAGAAAATTCCAGAGCGTAAATTATTCCAAGTGATACCAAAAGCTGCACTGGCAACATTGGTCTGTGTCAGTTCTGCCACGCCATTTGCTGACAACACCGTGCGTAGAAATTCGCCGATGGCTT
>JBEGTV010000308.1:0-3991 GCA_041179225.1 Deinococcota bacterium
TCAAGTAAATTCTGTCTACTTGTGGGGTCATCTGCGTCTGTATCATCCAAAATGACAATTGCATCGCAGCGTTCACCATTACTTAAATCTTGACTTAATTGTTTGCGAATCTCTAAAGCCAACGAATTCCCAGTATATCCAGCATAAAGTACACTAGGTGCATTAGGAGTCCAACGAGCCGCAGGCTTAATCCCAATTGGCAGTTTGCGAATAAAAAAACAATTCAAATGCAACTGTAAGAGTTTATTAAATTCAGCTTCTGCATAACCTCCACCTGCAAAAATCCAGACTACCAAGCCCAACCACCAACTTTAGGATGTCCCACGCGGTACAAATCCCCAAGTTTCCAACCCGAATTCAAATCTTCTTGCAATTCTGCTCGAGTTAATGATTTAACTGTTGAAATTCCTTCATTTTGACTACGATCAAAAACCAAAACATTCTCGAGTACATCAGTAAAGTGATCGAGTAAATCTGGGCTATGGGTCGAAACAATCACTTGTGTGCGTTGCGAAGCTCGTCCAATCCAACCAGCCAGCACCTTAAGCCAAGCTGGATGTAAACCTGCTTCTGGTTCATCCAAAACAATTAAAGTTGGCAAGCGCGGCGAAAGTAAAACCGCAGCCCAACAAAGCATTCGCACTGTACCATCTGACATGCGTCTTGGTGAAAATGGTTTTTTTGAATCTCCAAGAAACCACTGAATCGTAGGTGTTCCAGAATTTGTTGCCACAACATCCAAACGACGTGTTTTTGGAAATAATTCCTGCATGGCAAACAAAAGCTCATCTCGGAAATCAACATAAATATTTGATAAATTGAACAAAACTAAACAAAGATTACTACCAGATTGCGATAAAATCATATCGCCTTGGGTAATTTCTGAAATATCTTTACGAATATCAGATAAATTCATGTTCGCAGATTCATAAAATCCCCAGTTTGTGATGCTACTTAAGATATTTTGTCTGACTGCAAAAATCATAGGGCTTCCTTTGATTTTACTGGAATTCTCTTCAAACCACTTGGGTAAAAAATTAAAAGCCAATTCCTGATTTGTTTCTCGAATCATTTTCTCTCGAGTCACTCTTTTATTTGCTCGCAAAGTAATAAAATTACTTTTTGATTCAGTATCTTTTGAAAACTTATAATAGTAAGACTGAGCAGAATACTCCTCACCCAGTGATTTTCGTATAGCAATTTCATATCCAATATTAACTTCAAATGCGTTACTTACTTCTAAGCCAACACTTATTTCTTCTATTGCCTTGTGGAATTGAAAATTAATTGTTAAATCAACGTAAGCTGGCTCTTGTAAGTCTGAATTTAAAATTGTCCCTGAGCCGAAATCTGCGATTGCAGACTCAAAGCGGGTTACACCCCGCCGAGAATCTAAATTCCCAGCCAAGGCATTATGAAAGAATTTGAGAATATCCACAAAATTACTTTTGCCAGAACCATTTGAACCAATCAAGATATTCAAACTCTTGAGGCTAATCTGACCTGATTCGAGATTTCGATAATTCTTAGTGCTTAATTGAGAAATCATAACCCTCAAATTCTACTTGAAAATCTATGCCTTAACTGCCGCTAAAACTTTCTCGAGAATATCCTTGACCAGCACACCCTCGAGTTCGGCTTCAAATGACAACATCATGCGGTGATTGGCAACAAGCGGCAAAGCCCGAGTTACATCTTCTTTAGACACAAACGGACGGGCATTTAAGAGCGCAAAAGCCCGAGCCATTCCCAAAAGCGCTTGCGCTCCTCGCGGCGATAACCCATAACGCACCCGAGCATCGGTGTGGGTGGCTTCGACCAGTTGCACAATGTACTCGAGCATCGGTTGGGAGACTGGTACATCCCGCACCACAGCCCTTAGCGCACTGAGTTGCTCGAGTTCAAGGGCGGGTTGTGGCACACTCGGTTCGCCAGCCTCGAGAATTCGCTTGAGGGTTTCAGGGCTTGGACGTTTAAATTCAAGTCGCGCCAAAAACCGATCTAACTGTGCTTCGGGAAGCGGGTATGTGCCTTCCATCTCGAGTGGGTTTTGGGTAGCAATCACCAAAAAAGGTTTGGGCAATTCATGACGTTCACCCGCAATTGTCACCGCGCCCTCCTGCATCGCCTCTAGTAATGCCGACTGGGTTTTAGGGGTAGCCCGATTGATTTCATCTGCCAGCAGCACCTGAGCAAAAATCGGACCACGCACAAAACGATACTCGAGCCGCCCCGAACCAGATTCAATAATTTGTGTACCCGTAATATCGGCTGGCATTAAATCTGGTGTGAACTGCACCCGACGATAATCAAGGTTGGCTGCCCGAGAAAAACTCGAAGCAAGCAGTGTCTTCCCCAATCCCGGTACGCCCTCGAGCAGTGCATGACCACCCGCCAATGCCACTGCAATTAGGTTCTCCACGACTTCGGTTTGCCCAATCAAAACCCGTTCCAAACTGCTTTTCAGGCGCACCGAAGCACCATGAACCAAATCTACGCCATCAGCCATATCAACAGGCTAACACTCGAGTCATGAAAAAAGGGTGTCTTGGGTGTGACAATTACATCATCAAATCCTGCACAGCTACTCGGTAGACTTTTTGCTCGAGCTTAAAATCGACAACTTGGGTCAACTGATAAATTTGTGGCTCGGCATACTGCCCATGTTTTGGTTGGCTGTAAATCTCGAGTTGTTTATCTACCAAATTCACAATCCAGTACATTGCAATGTTACTTTCGGCATAAATCCGTTGTTTCCAAACTCGGTCACGTTCCAAGGTACTATCCGAAATTTCAATGACCAGCACAATTTCCTCAGCACTCGGATGACGATTCGCGTAGTCCCGCAACATTCCCTTAACCAGCACCACATCGGGTTCAGGTTCGGAACTTAGAAGCGTAATAGGTTCTTGCGTCCGAACTAAAAATTCAAGACCAAGACCTTCAAAATAAGCTCGAGTTAAAGCATTGGCAAGCGAGTGCGGCGGATTCTTAGGCATTTTTTCCACGACCCAACCGTCAAGTAATTCCACTCGGTCTTCAAGAATTCCTTGACGAATCATTTGATGATACTGACCAATACCAAAACGCCACAAACCAAGGTCGGCAGGAGATGAGATTTGCGTCATGACTTAGTGTACTTTTTTTTGGTAAAAAACCAAAGCATCAAGATTTCCAGCGAGTCAAGCGCTCGAGTGCTTTGGGCGAAAAAACAAAACCATTAAATTGCAAACTCAGATAAGCTCGGCTCGAGACTTCAAACAACCCTGTTTTGACTTTCAATTGATTTTCACCTTTGGCAAGCACAACTCGAACCTGCACCAACAAATCTTGGGCTTCTTTGAGATGCACCAAGCACGCAGACTTTAATTCTGAGCCTTGTAAATCCGTAGCAGTCACATAAGTTTTTCCTTGAACAGCATGGTTTTGATTCAACAACCAAATGCGTAAACGCAACAAGGCTTTACGTTGCTCATATAAATAAGTTCTGATGACCGCATCGGATAAGCTAGACTCGGTTACTAAGGCAATACTTTTATCTAAACCTTGATCAAAAAACTGATTGGTCATATCTCGAGCCGATTTTTCGAGTGCAAAAGCAACAATTGGTTTTATGAAATTCCAAATCACATCTCTAATACGCACCTAATGATTAGAACGTTCCAAGGCAGATTCTCGCATTAACTCGCCAAGTCTGGATAAGCACCGTGCATACTTTTTGGCGTATCCACCAAATCTATATGAATCTGGGAATAATTCCTCGAGTGGCACACCCGACACACTCAGGCGAATTTCTCGGTCGTAAAGTTTATCCACAAAATGCACAAACCGCAGCGCATCATCTTGTTTTTCTATTTTGGTCAGATTCTCGATAAAAACTGCATTTAAGCCCTCGAGTAAGTTATTAAAACGAATCGGGTGCATTTGACTTAGATGGTTCAGTAAATCCGCGAAAGTTTCAAAAGCAACTGTTCCCGTGGCATTCTCAAAA
>JBEGTV010000309.1:0-3969 GCA_041179225.1 Deinococcota bacterium
TGCGTCATCGGGTAGCGTCTCGAGTAAACGATGGGCTTCTTCTTTAACAAGTGTTTTCATGATGTGATTATAGGGCTTTGCCCAAGTTTTGCAAGAAAAGATAAATTTAGCTCGAGAATTAAGTTATTTTAATCACTCGAGGCTCAGGACGAGTTCTTTGTCAAAATTTTAGGGCAAATACTAAAAAGTAAACTGCTCCTGAAATTGTAGCAAGCCAAAATAACAAATCATGAAAATGGAATTCTGTACGCAGAGGCTGAGGTGCTGGTACGAGTATATACCCAACCCAAACCAACGTATCAATAAGAAAAAGCCAAATCAATTTGCTAAGACGTTTTTGCTCTTTGGAACGCAAAACAACAAAAATAAACAGCGTCAAAAACAATGCCCAGCCTACCCATCCACGAATTGTAGCGAGTTGATAAACAAAATCAGGTAACTGATACTTTTGAAAATACCAATTGTAAGTACCTAAATAGGCATCAAGCACCAGTTTAATTGTTCCAAACACTGACATCAAAGCAAAATATAACCATTCCGAAAATGAACGACGAATGGCAATAATAAACCCAATAACACTAAACACAGGAGCAATACTTTCAAAAATCAATTGTAGCTTAAATTGTGGGTTTACTCCCAAAAGCGGGTTGATCAACAAGTAATAAAGCGCATAAATAATTGCCAAAATTGCACCCACTCGAGCCAATACATCTGGTTTTTCAATTTCGGCTGTGGCTCTAAAAATACCTTTAACTGAGTCCACAATTGTTAGTTTATGAAATTCAAATGCTCCGCCCTCGAGTTTAGCGGCATTAAGCGCATCGGTGTACGTCTCGAGCATTGGTTCACCAAATTGTTCACGGTAAGCCCTTGGATAGAGTTCTAGGGTTTGTTTGTACAGCCAAGTCTCGGGTTTCATGCGACCTCCCGTTTGGTACTGATTCTTATATTCGGTAGTAACCTAGCGGCTTGAGCGTGACGCACAAGGCTTTCTAAGCGTTCTGCTTCGAGTTCGGCAATCCGTAAACCATGTTTGGTCAGGCGGTAATACCTGCGCCGTTCATCGTCCAAGTCGGCTGCTGGTCGAGCCTCGAGTTCCTCTATCCAAGCGAGGTCCATAAAACGTTTTAGGTTGCCATAAAGTGTGCCAGCCCCAAGGTTGACTTCACCCCCTGAACGCTCGAGAACAGTTTTAATAATCCCGTACCCGTGTTGTTCGTTTTCTGCCAGCGACAGCAAAATATGAAAAGCGGCTGGTGTAAGCGGAGGTCCTTCGGTTGGTTTCGGTGGCATACTACTCCTTTGAACGATATATCGTTAATAGATATACTCCCGAGACACAAATTTATCAAGCCAAGGTAAGCAACCTTTGCCTTTTAACCTTCGCCTTTCGCCTTTAATCCAAATTCTCGAGACGGGTTTCTTCGACTCCAACAGGCAATTCGTTCTTAGGAATATCGTACTGGCTGACCAGTTTAATCAGTAAATCCTCGGGTTTGCGTCCTCGTCCGATTTCATGGGTTTGATTCTTAAATTCTTCGGTGATGCGCTTGGCTTGCTCGCGTGTAATCGCGTAATTTTCGACTTCTTTGAGATAATAATAAATTAAGTTAAAGCCCGATAGTGGACCTAAAAGCAATTGGTTTTTGTCCACTCCAAAATCGTGTAGATTGTGTGCTTCATAAACTTTTTTCTCGTTGAGGACAGCTTTTTGATGTACTCCTGCGGTGTGAGTGCGGTTGGTCAGAGACACAGGTTCAGAGTACGGCACAAGCGTGTTTAATATCGAAGCCATGAGGACATTAAGCGGGTAACACTGCGAAAGATTATATTGCTGGTAAAGCTCGGGATGACCTTTACTCAAATTAAATAAAACCCCTGTAACCGACGGAATCCCAGAGCGCTCGGCAAGTCCCCAAATCGAAGCGTCCACATAACGCACACCAGCCCTAACCGCCGCCAGAACATTGGCAATGGCTAAACCACGGTCATTGTGAAAATGACACTCGAGGTCTACATTCGGGTATTTTTGACGAAGTAAACTCACCACTTCGGTCACGTCGGCTGGCTCGGCAAGCCCAACCGTATCCGGAATCCCAAAGGTATTCACAAACGGATACATGGCATCGTAAAGCTGCCACAGGTCTTGCCGATTGGTTCTAAAAGCATCTTCGGCACTAAAACGCATGTACAAGTCTGGGTACTGCTGACGGACTTCTCGAGCGACACTCGAGGATAACTCAATTGCTTCCTCGAGCGATTTTTGGGCATTGTGGGCTTGGGCAAGTTCAGAAACCCCAAGGTACAAATTAAGCCCGTTACACCCAACCGTCAATGCCCGTTCAATATCGGTTGAATGACACCGACAATGCCCTAAGAACATTAGGGGTTTATTGGTCAGGGTTTTGGCATAGCTTATTAGGGCTGCCACATCATCTTGTTCGGCTTTACCGACGACTGGCGAAAAAAACTCGAGGTGGGTCACACCAAGTTCTATTAAACCCGCTAAAAGCAACTTTTTTTCCTCGAGTGAAAAACGGTATTTAAGCGTGTCAAAAAGCAACGGTGATTGCTGCCCATCACGGAAAGTGGTATCTACAATTTCAATTCGAGAAGTCTGCGCCATGTATTTATTATCTTAAGACCAAAAGCCTCAACAAGCAAAAGCGGAACGCGAATCGCATTCCGCTCGAGAAACGCAAAAATTTACTTAACTTCTTTTTTACCTTTGGTGATGACTTCAGGTTCTGCCGCCACAGCCGAAACTTCATCGGCTGAACGCGCACGGTGAATCACAAGCACCGTGGCTTTCGGATCAGAAACCAATTTTACACCTTCTGGTAAGACCAAATCGCCTGTGTGAACAGGTTCGTTAATACCAATGTTGGTAATGTCTACAATAAATTCTTGTGGAATTTGCTTTGGACGGCAATTCACAGTTACGTGGTGAGCAACAATATCCAGAACACCACCAGCTTTAACTGCCAAAGAAACACCTTTGGTATGAACTGGCACAACCACGTCCACTGGTTCGTCTGCGACGATTAAAAAATCGGCGTGTTCTGCCACACGCTTTTTCTTATTCATCGCCACGGCTTTAACCAAGGTATCCAAATGAGTTCCATCGTCAAACATCAAGGTAATCACACCGTGGGTGCTGACTTTACGAAATGCCTTATCAAAAGCCTTCAATTCAACATAGATGTTCTTATTGGTGTTCTTATCGTAAACCACGGCAGGCAACATACCTTCGGCGCGTAAGCTGCTTGGTTTTTCAGTTCGTAATACTGCTTTCAATTCCACAAAATCCTCCAAAGCCACGCTACTGTAATTCGGCACGGCAAGCCTTGGGAGTGTACAACAAAGAACGTCCCAAAGGAAGAGGGACAAAAGAGAAGGCAAAGGGCAAAAGTAAAAACCTTTGCCTTTCGCCTTTAAGCTGTCTCGAGTTTTCGAGCGGCAATGATTTTTTCAGACGCTAAGGCTGGAACATCAGCGTAATGATCAAATTTCAGGCTGTATGCACCTCGTCCTCCAGTTAAACTGTGTAAGTCTGGACTATAATTTTGGATTTCGACCAGTGGGACTAAAGCACTGATGATTGTCACTGCACCGTCTGGATCCATGCCTTGGACTTTGGCTCGTCTCGAGTTAAGATCACCTAGAATTTCGCCCGTGTAGCGCTCTGGAACACGTACCTTTAAGAGCATAACTGGCTCAAGGAGACTGGGTTTGGCTTTTTCCATGGCAGCTTTGAAGGCGATAATTCCAGCTTGTTTGAAAGCAATGTCGGAGGAATCAACATCGTGGTAGCTGCCTTCAAAAACCACGGCTTTAATATTTTGGACGAGAAAACCCGCCAAGATACCGTGATGTCTTGCTTCCTCTACTCCTTTTTCGACACTGGGGATGTACTTGGTGGGGATTGTGCCGCCAACCACTTCGGACTTAAATTCAAAGTCCTCTAAG
>JBEGTV010000310.1:0-3966 GCA_041179225.1 Deinococcota bacterium
AATACGACCTTGACCATTTGATACCAGTCTCAGCCTATCCAATGAACGAACTTTGGAATTTAGCACCTTCGGATTCACATTTTAATTCGCATGACAAACGTGACCGACTGCCCAGCTTTGCTAAAATGACACAAGCAACACCAATTCTTAGCAATACTTACAAAAAATACCTAAGCTCAAAAGCCATGTCGCTAATTTTGCAAGAAGATGTTGCATTGCGCTTTGCTACAGTTGATTTTTCTAAATCTGACCTTGAAAACGAAATTGCTCGAGTCACTTCAGATTTTATTCTCAAAATAGCTGAGGCACGAAATTTACCAAGATTTGGTTAGGCATTCTGAAACTCGTAAATTTCGCAAAAATCGTTTTTGAAAATAGACACATAAGGTAATTCAACATTGCACTGATAGGTTGGTTTTTTGTGAATCTTGTGCATTCTAAACCCCTCAAAACGCACATCTCGACGTACTGCGAAATAAGCCTTTCCATCTGGCAAAAGTAGCTGTGAAATTTCGTCAATAACTTGTTTCTGACTTTCAGGAAGTAGAACATTTAGCACATAAAAGCAAATAATTGTATCAAATTTTTCAGTTGGTATTTCTGGGAAGTAATGTGGGTCAAAACCACTAACATTAACACCTTTATTTTGCAGCAGTTGCACATCTGTCCCAAAGCCGCAACCAAAATCAAGAACTTTACCTACCAACAATTTACGTCCTATCAGCACCCGAACTGGAAATGAAAGGCTTTCACGCTTCTTTGCAGTTAAATGGCTATGTAGATTGGCTTGTTTCACTCCATATTTCTAGCACACACTATGCCTCAATCAAAAGTCATCCTGTGTTAAATTTGGCTGAATCAATGTTTGTGGATTTCTTATATTTCGCTTTTTTGCAGCCGCAAGTCGCCTTTTTTCATCAAATTTAGCCCATTCATCTGTAGACATTGAAAGATGGTTTACTAACTCTTTAATACCAAAAAAAGAAGTGGCAAAACATATAATCAAAAAAACGCCTGAAAATGCTGGATACAACATTGCATTGAATTCCATACTCCAATTTTGAGGTGTACTTTCAGAAATTTTAGCCATTTTTAAGACAGCCTGTGAAGCTAACACCAAAAAGCTAAAAAAAGTTCCGCGTAAAAAGTGCATGGCTATTTCATTCATTGAAGATTTTTGACGCTCTTCAAGTGTTTGTGCTGCACTAAACGCCAAACTGCTCATTGCTGCAAGAGTACCAAAAACTCCTCCAACTGTGACAAAAATATCGTTATTGTTAAAATTTCCCATCAGACCTAAAACTCCAATTCCAAGTGGAATCAACAACAACATAATAATGACTGTGAGTAAGCCAACACCGATATTGCGAAAATTGATTTTCGGAAAATTCATAGTGCATATTACGTTACCAAACGATTATTCGTTCCCATTACTTCATTTGAGTTTTGGACATTCGTTCTAAATTCCCAAATGGCTTTGGCGGCACTTCGCACTTGGCTCGAGAATACACCTAAAGATTGGCAAAAATTCCCGCTTAACCTCAGCCAAACCCTGCAAAGCCAACTCGAGAACACTTATCGCACTGAAGCAGTTGCAACACATGGATTATTATTTTCACGCTTGCAAAAATCAAATGCCGACCCTCGAGTCTTGTACTTGGCTGCGGCAGCCTGTGCATTGTATTTCGAGCAGAATCCAAATGAACTATCAAAAGAAATTTTTCAGACTGTATCTAAATTTGTTCAACCAGAATTGCGTCGTAAACTCGAATCATTTCTGCCTGTATCAGCGCCCAGTCCACTTCCCGAGGCTACCAAACATTGGCAAGCATGGTTCGTCAACGAATACCTACCTTTTCGTATTCACCGTCCAACCGATGACCCTGAGGTTCACCAAATAGCAAGGAGCTTTGCTGAAAACTACCTCGAACGCTATGCAAAAGCCCTGACCGGCTCGAGCGATCAGGACTTTCTAAGTTTTTCTAAGACTCGAGAAATGCCCGATGATAAGTCCGTAACGCTTTTTGTGGTGCTCGATGGTTTGTCGTATCCCGATATGCAGTTACTTTGGGAAAAACTGCATTTGTTAGATGCACAAAAGCGCTTGTCTTTAGCGCAAACAGGCTTGGCATTTGCGCCTGTGCCAACGATTACCGAAGTGGCAAAATTGGCTTTGCTAACAGGTTCACGTCCTGTTGTGGCTGGTGAAAAAAATCGTCCATTGCTTGGGTTTCGCAGCCACAAAGATGATGATGTGCGTTCCGCGCTTCTATCTGCTCAGCATGGCGAAGTTATTATCTGGAGTTTACTCGACACCGATAAGGTTTATCATGGCGCTCAAAGTAGCGAAGTTGGAGCGTATAACGCTGAGGGCGTGTTGCAATCCCTTGCTAAGCGCTTGTTGGGCTTGGTCGCGGCTGTGGCGAATAACTTGCGTTTACAAGTGGTGGTCAGTACCGATCATGGTCGTTTGCTCTCGAGTTCACAGCGTCGAATTGCTGCCCCAAATGGGTTAAGCCCGCATGGGCGAGCCGCCTTGGGTAATTTGGTCAGGGATTTTCCTGATTCTGGTTATTTGATTGAACGCGATGTTGCACTTCTTAGTGCAACCCGTTTTGGCTTAGAAAAAGATGCAGCAGTTGTTCTATCAGACGCAAGTTTTCTCACTTCCGATGGACGTTCCGGCACTGAAGTTCAGCCTCACGGTGGTTTGTACCCCGAGGAAGTCTTGATTCCATATTGGACGCTACAACGCGATACACAATTGTCGGCACTGACCGCTAAACTCGAAGGAACTGGACAAGCTGGTAAAATCTGCCGAGTCTTACTTTCGGTCAGCAATCCAAATGTTCTCGAGATAGTAATTTTACGATTTCAGGTAAATTTGGGGTATGATTTTACCAAAGAGATGAAAAATCTTATGTTGCCAATGTCAAATTCTAACCTCGAGATTCTGTTTGATAATTTCCCAACCCAAAAGCAACTCGAGAATGCTACCGCACTGGTTTGGTATGCAACCCCAAGCGGCGAAATGTTAAGTGCTGAGGTCACACTCTTACTAAACAGTCAAGAATTGTACCAACAAGACAATATCTTAGAAGGTCTGCTGTGAGTCAGGCTAATCTTGGCGCTAAAGTAATGGCTGAATTTGGGCGTTTAGCCATAGATAAGCGTCGTTTACCACTCAGCCAACTGACCAAACGAGGAATTCCAGCTTATGTTGCTGAATGGGTTCTCGAGTCTGTTGTACCTGGTCATGGCTTACTGACCGAAGAAGAAGCAAGTAAAGTTCAGAGTTGGGCAGCTAGATTTATCCCCGCTCCAAGTGATCAAAATGTCACTAAGCACCGAATTTTGCATGGCGAATCTATTAAAGCCTTGACACCGATGCAAGTAACTGTGGATTTATCGCGCAAAAAAGCCTTGCAGGAATATGCGATTTTGTCTTTGCTTGGTATTAACGAAGCAATCATCTCGAGCAGTGTTGCCAAAGAAAATACGGCACTCTTAAAGCAAGGGATGTGGGGTGTAGTCGAAATCGGGCAACTCAACGACGGTCCGGCTGTACTGAGTTTTAAGCCGATGCAGGCGACAGTTAATCTCGAGATGTTCAAGTCCTCACGCAGCCAATTTAATCTGCAAGAATGGCGCTCGTTACTGCTAACCTCGATGGGCTATCAGCCAGATTCTTTTACCGATTGGCAACGCACTTTATTGTTGTGTCGCTTGTTGCCATTGGTGCAAAAAAATATGCACTTGATGGAACTTGCTCCAAAGGGAACAGGTAAAAGTTATATTTACGAGAACATCAGCACTCGAGTTCGTTTGGTCAGTGGCGGCAATGTCTCACCAGCCGTGTTGTTTGTCAATAATGCCACTTCACAATGGGGTTTACTGGCGCGGTTTGGGGTTGTGGTTTTAGACGAAGTGCAAACCCTTAAATTTAGTCAACCCGAAGAAATTGTT
>JBEGTV010000311.1:0-3935 GCA_041179225.1 Deinococcota bacterium
ATGCCAAGGTAAACTTACTCGAAGCTGATACAGATGGGGTTTTCTTTGCGTCTGAGATGATTGAAGCCACTTCTCGAGCCTTGGTCAAGCACATTTCCGATTCGCTACCCGAAGGCATCACATTAGAATTTGATGACCTTTACCCCGCCATGCTTTCGCATGACATCAAAAACTATGCACTTCTAAAAACTGATGGTACAGTGCAGTTACGTGGCGTGAATTTTCACTCGAGCCGTTTTGAACCAGCCATGCAAGTCTTTACCCAAGAAATCACGAGCGCAGCCCTGCACAACCAACCCGAGAAAATTCGCCAGATTTACTTGGAGACTCGAGCAAAAATTGAGCAACGAGGGTATGCAGCAAAAGAACTTGCCACTCGTGTACGCTTGCGAAAAACAGTGGTCGAATACCAAGCTAGCCGTGTCAAATTGCGTGAAGCGGCATATGAAGCCATGCTTAACGCTGGGCGAACTTGGCATAAAGGCGAACGAATTCGCTTGTATCGTCGGTTATCAGGATATGGCATTCTACCTGCCGATGAAAGCACCAGCCCACTCGAGTTTGCCAGAGATTATGCCGTTGAACATTACCTTTCTTTATTAGAACGGGTTTATGCTAAGAAACTCGAGCGTACTTGTAGCCCCGCTCAATTTTCCGAAATTTTTTCAAGTGGCGCACAAGAAGCCTTGTTTTTGAACAAATTGCAATTGACTTGGCTCAAGAACTGATTCACCTAAGTATCTCACGCTTTCATTTTAGAATTTCCAAAAAACTTCAATTCTGTCATTTCAGCGTGAGATACGTCGCCCTTTCTCCTTTTAGTCGGAAATGTTTTAGGAACAAAACTCTAAAACATTTCATGGATGTACTTAACTAAAAGAAACCTTGGGATTTCATGAGTGAATCCACATCTATCAAGCTCAAACTAGATTAGGATATGACTCATGAAACCACTACTCCCCTTTTTAGCCGTCGCTACCGCCCTAGGACTTGGAAGTGTTATTAGTCAACAACAACCCGCCAACAGCACCTACACCTTTTCTGATATTGCCTTGTACAACAACAAGACCAGCGAACGTTACGGAATCTTCAGTGGCGACCCACAAACCCTTTTATGGAACAATGGCAGACTCGAGCTAAGTAAACCCGTGACCATTGCCCTAAACGGTTTTGTTGTACCTCGGACATTAGCAGTCAATGGCTCAAACACCCTAAAACTCGAGATTCAAAACCAGAGTGCCTTTGAAGGCTCATTTATCGGCGATCAAATTCAAGTTCGAGCCAAACGCAACTTGCAAAGCGTCTATTACTTTGATGGTACAAAATGGTTCACCATTACCCGCAATGTCAAAATTGGCGAAGCTGCTCAATATAAGCCCACACCGCGATTATCGCCTTTAGGAGCGGGTCTGCTCTCGAGCGAAGAAGCCTTAGCCCTAAGCAAATATTTGAGTCCAAAAGGCGAATTATTATTGGCAACCCTGCCCGAGAACGAAGTCACTGAAACCAGATTAAATCTTGACCCTGCCCCAAGCACCTACCGACGCTCAGTATTGGCAATCCAGTACGGTGTGCCGCGCAGTGCCGCTATTGTCAAACCCATCGCTGGAACCGGAATCACCCCCGCCAATCCAATTCCAGTGCAACCAAAACCACCAACCCCAGTTAGCACCAGCCTCACCATTCCAATCGTCTCGACCCTCGAGACTGGCAGCAACTCTGATTACAACCAAGGCGACTTACTAACCCGCTTTGACGACACCGAAACCGAATTCCTGAACACATGGAAAATGGTGGCTGGCAACCAAATCCCATTACCAACCGCACCAAAAATAGATTTTAGCAAAAGCCGTATGGTCACGGTATTCTTAGGGCAACGCCCAACTGGTGGCTACAGCATTCGTTACAAAAGCGCGACGCTCGAGGGCAACACCCTAAATCTGGTTATGGAAACCACATCACCAAGCCCCGACCGCATTGTCACACAAGTCATCACCAGCCCATTTGTGATGCTTGAAATCAAAAATACGCAATTTAACGCGGTGCAAGTCGAACTCGAAAGCAAATAGTCTAAGAATTTGAAGCTGCCCTAACCCACCAATTAGGCTGCTCGAGTTGCAAGGCATCTGCCACTCGAGCAGCTTCTTCTTGATTGTGCGCCAAACCAAAACAAGTGCTGCCCGAACCGCTCATTAAAACACCAAATAGTCCAGCTTTAGAAAGGGCATTTTTTACGTCTTGGACAATTGGGTACGCCTCGAGTACAGGCACTTCGAGGTCGTTATGGTAAGGTGGCACATCTCCCCTATTCAGCGCTTCGAGAATACTTGGCATCTCTAAACTCGAGCCAAAACGCCCTTGCAAACCCAAATAGGCTTCTTTGGCAGTAATACCGACCATTGGATTCGCCAAAACCACATGAATTTTAGGTAATTCTACAGGCTCAAGAACCTCTCCGATGCCCGAAGCCCTAGCCGCTCCACCACGAATCAAAAAAGGCACATCTGCCCCTAAGTTTTTAGCAAGACTATGTAAATCCACTTCACTCGGGTACAAACGCTGCAAACCACGCAAACACGCCGCAGCGTCGCTCGAGCCTCCACCTAAGCCAGCCGCTATCGGTAAGCGTTTCTCGAGGGTTAAACGTACTCCCGCTTTTATCTCAGCCGCCTCGAGATAGACTTGGGCAGCGCGGTAGACCAAGTTTTCCGAAGTGACAGGCAAATCTGCACCAAGCACAGAAAGTTCTATTCCCAAATCGGTTGGCTCGAGGGTGAGCGTGTCGCCAACATCCAAGGTACAAAACAAAGTATCTAAAGTGTGATAGCTATTCTCGAGCCGACCAGTGACCGCCAAACCAAGATTGATTTTGGCGCGTGCAAATTCTTTAATACCATTAAGCATTGCTCAGTTTATCAGCATCCCAAACAGGTGCAAAGGCACGTGCCAACGCCCAATCGCCAGCCCTTGTGACCTTGAAAAGTCGTTCATCACCAAGGCAGAGCGCCACAGGCAACCCAAGACGCGCCACCAGCCCCGCGTCATCGGTGGCAGTCACACCCTCGAGCAAGGCTTTTTTATGTGCCTCAAGGAGTAATTCACGCTTAAAACCCTGCGGCGTTTGCACAGCGCGAATACTCGAGCGATCCACCACGCTGCCCCACAAGCCAGCGTTCTCGAGAACCAAAGTGTCCGAAGCTGGCAATGCAGCCGTTGCTGCACCAGTTGAATATACGCCCTCGAGAATACGTTCTATGACTGCTTTTGGCAAAAATGGACGGGCGGCATCATGAATAAGAACCACATCGCCAGTTGCAGCATTCAGTAAATTCCGTACCGATTCTTGGCGGCTCGAGCCGCCAGCCACGGCACGCGCATTTTGCAGTGGTAACTCGAGAAAATTTTGCGGTAATGCGACAATAATCTCATCGGCAAAACCATCAAAAGACTGAATTGCCCGACTGAGCAGCGTAACGCCATTTAACTCGAGCAATGCCTTCGCGCCTAAGCCAAGGCGTTCGCCGCTGCCTGCGGCTGGAATCAGAACTGAAATCACGCTGCAAGATTACCACTTTGGATATGTGGCAAATCCAGTCTAGTTTATTTGTACTGTACCAATTTTGGTGAACCAAACAACGAATCTTTGAGTTCAGATAATCCAATCAAGGGTGTTTTCAAATCTGGTGAATTACCGGGATTCATGTAATCATAAACCACCACTGACCCACGTTTACTACTGACTGTTAAATCTTTGAGGTTTATATCGGCTGCACCAGTCATGGCACGGCTAACCTTGCCACTTAAGGTCACTCGAGAATCTTTTTCTTGGGAAACCATGATTAAAAACCGTCTCGAGACATAGCGCTTGGTGACAATCACATTGGACAATTGCCAATCGTTGCCTGAGCGCTTGTAAACATCAATTAAGAATTCTT
>JBEGTV010000312.1:0-3923 GCA_041179225.1 Deinococcota bacterium
TCGAGCCGCTAATAAGGCTGATTCGTTGAGCAGATTCTCTAAATCTGCCCCAACAAAACCAGGGGTGCGTTTAGCCACGGTTTTTAAGTCAACACTTTCATCAAGTGGTTTTTTTCTCGAGTGAACCCGCAGGATTTCTTCTCTTCCTTTCACATCAGGTGCGTCCACAGTGACTTGACGGTCAAAGCGACCCGGGCGTAGTAAGGCGTTATCTAGGACATCAGGGCGATTAGTGGCTGCCAGAATAATAATATCGTGTTTAGTTTCAAAACCATCCATTTCGACCAGGAGTTGGTTTAGGGTTTGTTCGCGTTCATCGTTACCGCCACCCATGCCAGAACCACGTTTACGACCAACGGCATCTATTTCGTCTATAAAGATAATGCAGGGTGCTGTTTTACGGGCTTGCTCGAATAAATCTCTGACTCGAGCTGCACCAACACCAACGAACATTTCTACGAAGTCCGAGCCGCTAATGGTAAAGAATGGGACTCGAGCTTCACCTGCAACTGCTCGAGCGAGGAGTGTCTTACCACTGCCAGGAGGTCCGATTAAGAGTACACCTTTGGGGATTCGAGCGCCGATGTCGTGGTACTTGGTTGGGTTCTTAAGGAAATCCACCACTTCACTTAATTCTTCTTTGGCTTCATCGCAACCAGCCACTTCTTTGAAGGTCGTGCTTGGTTTCTCGATTTGTTTAGCTCGAGACTTCCCAAAGCTCATCGCGCCACCTGCGTTGTCACCACCAGCCCCACCAGACCGCGAACGAATCAACAAGACCAGCATCACAATCAAAATGGCAACACCAGCAACTTGTATGCCAATCATGATGTAATCACCAGTTGGAATGGCGCGGCTAACACTGTACTTGGTATTAAAATTAGCCCGAGCCGACTCGAGTGCATCAAACAGACTTTTGTCCATAATCACTTGTAGGCGGTACTCATCGGGTTGGGTACTGCGTTTGCGATCAGTTAAAACTCGAGCGCTGCCATTCGGGGAAAGTACCACTTCTGCCACACCACCAGAACGCAATTCATTCAAAAAGGTACTGACAGAAGGTGCAGCCAAAGACCAACTTAAACTCAGCAAAAGCGTGACAACCAAGCGAAGTAACATGCTTCAAGGGTAGCACCTTCTATACATTTTTGTGTGGGAATTTTGACACCAGATATTTGCTAAACTAATTCATGAAACAACAAACTATAAAACAACACTTCCCAGCCTTAGCTTCTGGTTTTTCATTCCTTGACAATGCGGCTGGCGCACAAGTGCCACGGGCTTGTATTGAAGGCATTACCAATTTTCTCGAGTCTGCCAGTTGCAACATTGGAATGCCCTACGCGGGTTCGCAATTATCCACTTCGGTACGCGACCAAACCCGCATTGAAACCGCCGAATTCTTTGGCTGCAAACCCGAAGAAGTGGTCTTAGGTCCTAGTGCCACTGCCCTAACATTTAGGCTCTCTACGGCATTCTCGAGACTATTCAAAGCTGGCGACGAAATTATTATTTCGGAACTCGAACACGAATGCAACGCCAGCCCATGGCGAGAACTCGAACGCATTGGCTGCAGCATCAAAATCTGGCGAGCCACTTGGTCAGAAGGAAAACTAGAACTGACCCAACTCGAGAAGCTACTCTCCAGTAAAACCCGCTTACTCGCCATTACTGGCGCAGCCAACAGCCTCGGCAACCGCCCCGATGTGACTGGCGCAACTACCTTAGCACACAGTGTCGGAGCTTGGGTGGTCAATGACTTGGTGCATGACAGTCCGCACCACTTACCTGATGTGACAAAAACCAATGTTGACTTCGCGTTTTTCTCGGCATATAAAGTTTTTGGTACACACCTTGGGTTTATGTACATCCGCCACAGTTTACTCGAGCAGTTACCCGCGCAAAAACTGCACTTTATACCAGACGACAGCTTACTTAAATTTGAACCCGGCACAAACAACTACGAAGGCATGGCGGGATGGCTCGGCACGTTATCATATTTGCGACAAGAACTCGGCGATGGACTCAGCGGACGGGCTGGTTTAGCGCGAGCATACGAAACCATCGAAAAGATAGAAAAACCACTGCTCGAGTACGCCCTTGAACGCATCAAAAACCTACCGAATGCTATTTTATACGGCGAACCCAGCAGCCAAAACCGTGTTGGCACATTTTGCTACAACATCGGCAATGCCAACCCAATGGAAGTGGTTAAGTACCTCGGAGAGCAAGGCGTTGGCGTAGCGGGAGGGCATTACTACGCGATGCTCCCCATGACCGCACTGGGGTTATACCCAAGCGGTGCAATCCGAACCAGCATTGCCCATTACACCGACCAAAGCGATTTAGATAAACTCTTTGATGCGCTTGAGGAAAAAGATTAACGCAGTAACTCGAGGGCTTTTTCCAACACGACATCTTTGCCCGTAATACTTTGTAACTCGAGGTCATCTGGTACAAGTACATCTGGGGTGACTGAGGCTGGTAAGTACCCACCTGTCAAGCGCAGGCTTCTCGAGACGGTTATAAAAATAGCACTGTTGTCTTGGAGTGCAAATGGAATCGTGGCGGTATTCCCCAAACCTCCTGTGGTTTCTCCAATAATCGTGGCTCGTTTTTGGTCTTGTAATAATTGTGCAAAGTATTCCGCACCAGAGTACGAACTTTTATTGACCAAAATCAAAACTTTACCCTTGTACATGAAGGGTTGCGGCACGATATTAAGGCGCAAACCTGCGATCAGCACCGCGCCTTTTTCAACCCGTTGTTCGTTACTGCCATCTTTTGTCTCGAGAATAAAACCGCTTTTTTCAACAAAAGCACCAACTGCCCCAATGGTTTCGGTGGCAAGCCCACCGGGGTTATCGCGGACATCCACAATTAAATTTGGTGGTAATACTTTTTGGGTTTTCAGAAGTGAATGCACGGTACTTGCCACTGCACCACTGACATCAAAAATGGGAAGGCGCACATACCCTATTTTTGCATTGATGCTCTTATAGGTCGGCAGTGGTGAACGCACACTCGAGCCACGGACTCTTAACTCCACGGGTAGCCCAGCCCGACGAAGATTCAAACGGACTTCGTTGCCTGTACTGACTTCTTTTGCCAGTAATGTCCTAAAATTTTCCGCCAGTACATTTGAGCTTTGATTATTAAAACCAACAATTCGGTCTCCGCGTTTCAAACCTGCTTTATCTGCTGCTGAACCCGCCCAGACATCGGCAACAATGCGGTCAAAACTATCTTTGGCATCGGCAGTGATAATCCCAAGGCGCAAACTCGAGCCTCCTAAACCACGCGATTGCGCCAGTTGTTCCTCAAATTGGGTTGGGCTTAAATAATACGAGTGACCATCATTTAATGCCATCATCATCTTTTGTATAATTGGCACTGCGCTCAAGTACGGACAAGTTTCGAGCATATCTTTACAGGCTAAGTCTAATTCGGGTTGGAACTGGGTGGCAAAATTACTGGTGTCCGCACTGGAAAAACCATTGTAACGCACAGCAATAAAGTAGGCTGCCTGATTCAGTAAATCTTGGGCTGGGCTTGCCAAGGCTTGG
Organism: Deinococcota bacterium; assembly: GCA_041179225.1. Classification (GTDB taxonomy): domain Bacteria; phylum Deinococcota; class Deinococci; order Deinococcales; family JAAFIG01; genus JAAFIG01. The sequence continues at coordinate 3,567 of JBEGTV010000312.1, forward strand.
GAAGAAAAAAACAATGAAGCCACAAAAAAGAATTTCAGGGTGGGCAGATGTAGGAATCTCATGGCTTTATTGTGCAGGAAAATCCTTACAAAATCGTGACGAAATGACCTGGCTACTCTAATTGCTAGTTGACCGCCCGTGAAAATCCTTCAACATGTGGTTATCCAAAACTGCATCAAAAGGAGACTTTCATGAACGCCCACTTCATTATAACAATTTTCGTTATTATAGACGACTTTCTCAAATCCCTAGGTCATCAAACTCATTGTCTAGCTACTGTCACCGACGCTGAAGTTCTCTCGGTCGCAGTTATAGCCGCTAAATCTTTTAGTAATAATCACAAAAATGCGCTCTACT
>JBEGTV010000313.1:0-3915 GCA_041179225.1 Deinococcota bacterium
AAATCGGCGAGACTCACCGCAATTCCACCAATCAAGGCACTGGCGGGAAGTAATTTACGGTAATCAGTACCAAATAAAGCCCGTGCTAAACTGACCGATAATAAACCCACAAAGCCCATTAAACCACTTGTTCCAACTGCAACGCCTGTTAAAAGCGCTGCCAACATCAGCACCAGATTTCTCGAGCTTTTAGCATTTAAGCCAAGGTTCTCGGAGATATCATCCCCGAGTTGCAATAAATTTGCCATACGCCCAAGCAACAACGCCAAACCCATCCCAAAAGCCGCAAATGGCAGCATCAACCAAAGTTGAGTTGTTCCAAGGGCGTAAAAACCACCGACTACCCACCCCAGAACATTGGCACTGGTCGGACTTTGCGATAGCGCCAGCAACAACGCTAGTCCAGCCAGACTCATGGCAGCCAGTGCCACCCCGATTAAAGCCCGCCGCTCAGAGGAGCGCTCATAAGACAGTTGTGTTAGCAACCAAACCGCAAAACCAGCGCCCATACTGGCAAGAATTGGTGTGCCAAAACCCGCCATGCCAATTTGTTGTAGTAAAACTGCACCCAGCGCAGCAAAACCAGCTAAGCCAAGCAAGTACGAATCGGCTAAACTGGTTCTAAAACCCGCCTGTAAAAGTGGTCCTGTCATGCCGAGACTCGAGCCAACCAGAAGTGCCAAAAAAACCCTTGGGGCGCGAACTTCAGATAAAATTTGGGCAGCCGTCTCATCGGCTTGACCCACCACCCAAGAAAGTAAAGTTTGTACTGAAATCGGATACGAGCCAAGTGCCAAAGAAACACCAAGGGTAATCAGCAAAACCGAACCTAGCACCACAAACCATAAGAGACTCGAGCCACGATGTAGACTCGAGTCTCGAGAAATTGATTTAAGATTGATCATGCAATAGCCTGTAACGCAAACAGGGAGACCACTTCTTGACCCTAAAACAGCACCTTCGGGCTTTGGTCGCAAGGGTCTCCCTACAATTAACTTAATTTTTTGGGTACAAAAGCGGAATTAAAGTATCCAGTGTTTCCACAGCCCTTGGTCCGGGTGCAGTCACAAATGGGTCAGAACTGAGGATATGAACGCGGTTGTTACGCACAGCATTTAGGTTCTTCCACGCTGCACTTTGCTCGAGTCGTTCAGTTGGACTAGGTGCAACTGCGCCAGTTGCAGTTACAGCACGAAAGGCAATAATCACATCGGGGTTAGCCGCCACGATTTGTTCTAAACTCAGCACCACAAAACCGGGTTGGCGTGGGTCGGCGCTCGGTGTGCCTTTGGCAACGTTATTCGCGCCAATTTTCTCGAGTAAATCACCAATATAGGTTTCGTCAGTGGTGCTAAAGACTTGTCCACCAGCCGCAAGAAGCGCCAAGACTTTGGGTTTAGTTGTCTTTGGGACTTTGGCAAGACTGCGTTTGATTTTGGATTTTAGGAAATCCAAACGCGCTTGGGCGTAGGCTTCTCGGCTTGTCAACTTTCCAAAGAGAGTGTAGGTGTCGTAAACATCTTTGAGGCTCGAGTCTGGCGTAACAATTAACGGCATTGGCAATGCGCCAAGTTGACGCGCCGAAGCTGCGGTTGTGCCAACCGAACCAATCAGTAAGTCTGGGCGTAAACCAAGAATTTTTTCTAAATCTGGGCGGTATGCACTGCCCACCTCTGGGATTCGCAGCGCCGTATCTGGATGGGTGGCGCTGCTTGGGCGACCAATTGGGTTCGCACCAATGTCTACAAGAATTTCGGTGGCGGTTAAAGACAATGCGACAATACGTTTAGCGGGGGCATTAACCGTAACGCTCCGACCAAGACCATCACGAATTTGAATTGGGGCGGCAAGGGCAAGTCCTGCGAGCAGCGCAGAACCAAGGAAAAGAATTTTTTTCATACAAACCTCGAGAAGAATTAACAAAAATCTACGATGTACAGCATTCAGGTTTTTAGTCACCCGAATGTCCCCATTAAATTGTAATCTCACACTAGAATTGTCACGAAAGTGTTGGGTTAATCCGAAAATACAAACATAGACTATACTTAACCCATGACTTTACCAATTCGTCGCGTGACCCTTTATAAGCATGGACTTGGTTTTTTTGAACGTGCTGGCAGAGCCGATTCTAGTTTTGCCCTCGAGTTTCCACGTCGGGCAATGGATGATGCCTTAAAGAGTTTGGCAGTGCTAACACTCGATGAGGGCGCACAGGTACTGGGTGTGGCTTTTGAAACCCCGCCAGACCGTAACCAAGCGGCGCAGCGTCAGCCTTTGCAGTTTGACCCGCCCATTTCGGGTTTACTGCAAGCCTTTGCGGGTTCTCGAGTCATGGTTTTTATTGGTGAACGCAGTATTACGGGCGAAATTATTGGTTTGGAAATCGAAGAAGAAAAGCATCTGGAACGGGCTTTGCTGGCAGTCTCGAGCGAAGGTGGGATTGAACTGATTCCCTTAGCGCACATCAGTAAAGTGGCTTTGCTTGATGAACGCGCCCAAGCCGACCTTGAATTTGCACTACTGGCACAGCGCAAAGACACCGAACGCGCTTTTGCTCGAGTGACGCTTTCTAAACCCAGTGAAGTTGAAATTTCTTATATTGCCCCTGCTCCAGCGTGGCGAGTTTCATACAGGTTACTGGCAAGGGCTGTGGAAAATGACCCCGAAGCACGCGATATTTTTGTGCAAGGCTGGGGTTTATTTGATAATACGCTCGAGGAAGACTTGGAGAATGTCACCCTGACTTTAACGGCGGGAATGCCAGTTTCTTTTAGATACGAACTGCACACGCCCAATACCCCAGAACGCCCGTTGGTACGTGATGAGAATCGCACAGTGAACGCACCAATAGAATTTGATGCACTTATGGACATGGAACAAGAACGAGAACGTGGTATTGCACCAATGGCAATGGCTGCACCTCCCGCCCCAGGCGGACGACTACGAAAAATGAGTTCTCAAAAGCTCGAAGCAAGTTACGCGGGTAGCGCTCCCGCCCAAGCCACAGGCGAAGCCAAAGGTGCATTATTTGCCTATAACATTGCCACGCCTGTATCGGTCAAGCGCGGCGAAAGCGGTATGGTTTCGATTCTTGGTTTTAAGGTCAGGGGCAGCCGTGAACTGTTGTACAACCCGCAAAAAACGGGGGTTCATCCAGTGGCGAGTCTGCGTTTCAAAAACCAAAGCCTAACCCTCGAGCGAGGACCTTGTACGATCTTAGACAATGCCGATTACGCGGGCGAAGCCGTTGTGCCATTTAGCCCCAGCAATACCGATGTGATTCTGGCATTTGCGATGGAACTTGGGATTACCATGCAGACCAGCAGTGTAAACCGTGAAACCACGACCCGAATTTATTTTCATGATGGCGGTATGTATTTAGAAGGACTTGAGTACCTCGAGACAACCTATGAAGCCAGCAGTCAATTATCCACCGATACAATCATTACTTTAGAACATCCGCGTTGGTACAATTCGAGTTTAGAACAAAAACCACTCGAGGAAACCTTAGAACTGGCTCGGTACAAATTTAGTGCCACTGCTCAAAAACGCACCAGTTTCACGATTCTCGAGCAGCGCCTTGCCACACGCTACCAAGATATTCGCGGTACAAACAGCGCCATGCTAAGCGCGTTCTTAGCCCAGCGTTTATTAAATGCCACGACCTTAAAATCACTCGAAGCGATTCTCGGGTATCAAGCCAAAACCGTTGACTTAGCCAACGAAATCAGTAAAAACGAAACTGAGCGTAGCAAAGTCCGCAGCCGCATGGACGACACTCGCAAAAACCTTGAACCCCTGACCAGTCCTCAAGATGCCAAATTACGCACCCGTTTGGTGCAGCAACTCGAGCGACTCGAGGACTCGATGCAGAGCTTAGAAAACCGTGATAAAGCAATTGTAAGCGAACAACAA
>JBEGTV010000314.1:0-3909 GCA_041179225.1 Deinococcota bacterium
AAAGATTCAACTGCCATGTGTATATAATGGAAAATATCCCGCAAAGCTGCAACAGCTTAAAGTATTCAATTTAAGAATCCAATCCCATAAAAGCCGCTTCAAGTTCGGCTCGAGACGCACCCCTTGCCAGCAACACCAACAACAAAATTCGGGCTTTATGGGCATTCAAAAACGAAGCTGGAATCGCCCCAAGTTCACGCAGTTGCCGCCCTCCGCCCTCGTAGCCATAAATCGGCAAAATCGCGCCCGTGTGGGTGCGGGTGGCAATCACAATCGATTTGGTGGCGTGGCGAATAATTGGCACAACATCGGGCGGAACATTGCCTGTGCCGAGCGCCGCAATCACCACGCCCGAAGCTCGAGCCAAGGCAGCTTCTAAGCCCTCTCCGCCCCAACCCGCATAGGCATAGACAATTTCGACTTTGGTATCCACATGCTCTATCACATGTGGCACTCGAGGCTCGGGACGAGCAAAATAAGAAATCATGGATTTACCGGCTAAAAAATCCACTCGTCCAATTGGACCAGGATAACCCCCAAACGCCTCGAGTCGCGTGGTATCGGTTTTCGTAACAGTTCGGGCATCAAAAATATCGCCAGCAAACACCACCAACGCCCCACGGTTTTTAGAACGCGGCTCGAGTGCCACATGTGCGGCTGCCAGAACATTACCGGGTCCATCCCAAGAGGCTTCTTCGGCATGACGCATACTGCCAGTGAGAACCACTGGCACAGCTGTATTAAGCGTTAAGTGCAAGAAAAAAGCAGTCTCCTCGAGTGTATCCGTGCCGTGCGTGACAACAATTCCATCATGATTATGTGCCACTGAATGAATCAAATCCCGTAACTCGAGCATATGCTTAGGCGTGACATGCGGACTTGGCAAATTAAACGGTTGAAACACCGAAATTTCAAATTGCTTCAATTGCGGTAAAGCAAGAAGTAAATCCTGCACGGCATTGGCTGGAATTAAAGAACCACTGGAATCGGTACGACTGGCAATCGTACCACCCGTTTGAATCATCGCAAGGCGTTTCATGATGCAACAGCTTACAAAAAAATAGTGGATGAAAATAACCATTCAAACAGGTATAATCTACCCATGCCCGAAACGAAGGAAACCCCATGAAATACCCGAACGCCCTGATTCAACTGATTCGTGAACTCTCGAGACTGCCCGGCGTAGGACCTAAAAGCGCTCAGCGATTGGCTTTTCATCTTTTTGCCAGTCCCAAAGAGGATGTTGAAATCCTAGCTCAGGCATTGCTCGAGGCTAAAACCCAATTAAAACTCTGCCCAGTCTGCTTTAACATCACCGATAAAGAACTTTGTGCGGTCTGCGAAGATTCTAAACGTGACCAAAACACAATCTGTGTGGTCGAAGAACCTGGCGATGTGATAGCCATAGAACGAAGCGGCGAATTTGACGGGCTTTACCATGTGCTGCACGGTGTGCTCAGTCCAATGAATGGCGTAGGACCCGACCAATTGAAAATAAAATCTTTAATTGAACGCACCAAGAAATTCCTCGAGAATGGCGCACTGGAAATTATTCTTGCCACCAGCACCACTGTCGAAGGTGATGCCACCAGTTTGCACTTACAACGCAACCTCGAGCCACTAGGTGCGAACGTCACACGAATTGCTTACGGGCTGCCTGTTGGCGGGTCACTCGAGTACGCCGATGAAATTACACTTGGGCGAGCCATTGCGGGACGACAAAAAGTACGGTAAGCGCCTAGGTACTTCTGCTTGGCTTTAGCGCGTTATAATGCTCTCCAAATACTTTTGGAGGCTTTGTTTATGACTGAATTAAAACGCATCTCGAGTTGGGTGAATGGCGCAACACACCCGAGTTCTTCTGGTCGAAGTGGCAAGGTTTTTAATCCAGCCACGGGCGAACAATCGGCTACCGTGGATTTTATGTCCGTGGAGGAAATCAACACAGTCGTGGCTGCTTCTAAGGCAGCTTTTCCATCGTGGCGAGCCACAGGCTTAAGCCGTCGTGCCGAAATCATGTTTCGATTTAGGGAATTACTCGAGGCGAATAAAGGTGAATTGGCAAAAATTATTTCGCTTGAACATGGCAAAGTCCCGTCTGATGCGGCTGGTGAAATCGCTCGTGGTTTGGAAAATGTCGAATTTGCGTGTGGTATTCCGCATCTTCTTAAGGGCGGATATTCCGAAGGTGCATCGCGTGGGATAGATGTCTACAGTATTCGTCAGCCTTTGGGCGTGGTGGCTGGTATTACACCATTTAATTTTCCTGCAATGGTTCCGCTTTGGATGATGGCAAATGCGATTGCTTGTGGGAATACATTTATTCTTAAGCCATCTGAAAAAGACCCAAGCTCAGCGTTATTTTTGGCGCAACTCCTAAAAGAAGCTGGCTTACCCGATGGTGTTTTTAATATTATTCAAGGTGATGCTGTGGCAGTTAATGCGATTCTCGAGCATCCAGACATTAGTGCAGTTTCGTTTGTTGGTAGCACCCCAATTGCTAAGTACATTTATGAAACTGGTACAAAGCACGGTAAGCGAGTCCAAGCCTTGGGTGGTGCAAAAAACCACATGATGCTGCTGCCCGATGCCGACCTTGACATGGCGGCTGACGCTGCTGTGAATGCCGCCTATGGGAGTGCTGGCGAACGCTGCATGGCAATTAGTATGGTGATTGCTGTGGGTGATATTGCTGATGAATTTATCGAAAAAGTTAAAGCACGCTTACCAAAAATTAAGGTTGGTCCCGGAACTGATCCAAGTGCCGAAATGGGTCCACTGATCACCAAAGAACACCGTGACCGTGTAGCCAGTTACCTCGAGAATGCCCCGCTCGAAGGTGCAACACTGGTGGTGGATGGGCGTGAAAATGTTGTGGCTGGCAATGGGTATTTCTTGGGCGTGAGTTTAATTGACCACTGCAAACCGGGTATGAAATGCTACGACGATGAGATTTTCGGTCCTGTGTTGGGCGTGACAAGGGTTGCCACTTACCAAGAGGGCTTGAAGCTGATTAACGACAATCAATATGGCAATGGCACAGCTATTTTTACTCGGGATGGTGGCGCAGCCCGTCAATTCCAATATGAAGTCAATGTTGGTATGGTTGGTATTAACGTGCCAATTCCAGTGCCGGTTTCGTACTACAGTTTTGGTGGTTGGAAAGCTAGTTTATTTGGCGATACCCATATGTACGGACCTGAAGGAATTCAGTTTTATACCCGTGGCAAAGTGGTGACCAGCCGTTACCCAGACCCGAGTACCAGCAAAATAGATTTGGGCTTCCCACAAAATAGATAGGGTTAAAAGGTAAAAGGGCTAAAGGGTTAAATTGAATCTTTGACCCTTTTGTCTTTTCAAAATTCGCCTTGGGGCAAACACGTAACTCGAGAATATACTTACGCCAATGCAAAGAGTGATTCTTGAACTGGTTCAAGAATCATAAACTCGAGTAAACACTGTGCGACATAGGCTGATAAATTTACGGGTACAGCATTGCCAATTTGTTGTTCTAAAGCTGATTTTGTGCCAATGAACTCAAAGCCCTTTGGAAAAGTCTGAATTTGCGCTCGTTCAAGGGTTGTGAGTGGTCGCACACCAGCCAATGATTGTACTGGGTCTGTTGGATGCAATTGGTAAGTGCTGGGGATTGGACGGTTTACACCACGAATGGTTGGGCTTGGCTCAAAGATACCAAAAATTCCACGACGCGCATAAGAACGTGGATGACGATAATAATACTCAAGCCCAAGGCTACTACCAAAGTAATCATGGATGGTCATTGCTCGCCTCCCTAGTTTTGATAATAAAATTGGTTCAAGTGCATGGTCTGCGCCCCCCAATTGTCCGATTAAGAACAGGCGTTTGCGTCGTTGTGGGACATTGCATAAACTGGCATCGAGAATCACG
>JBEGTV010000315.1:0-3899 GCA_041179225.1 Deinococcota bacterium
TCTCTACCATAAGCCGTGCAAACCGTGCCTGCATCAAATCTCTGGTGGTACTGCTCGAGATAATCGTGGTATCGGCAAAAACTTGGTTACCCAAGCAATGATCCAAATGATGATGCGAATTTACTAAGTACGAAACTGGTTTTTTTGTGGTTTCCTCAGCTAAATGCCGTAGCTCGAGGGCAGCCATTGGCGACATGCTCGAGTCAAAAACCAGTGTTTTATCACCAAGGTCAACAATTGCAGCATTGGACATCGCATAGGTTGGGTTTTGGCTAAGGGCAGCCCAAACACCATCGGCGACTGGCTCGAGTGCAAAATACGACATCAGACCCCAATGGCTTTGTGCAGTGCCTCAAGTGTGGCTGGCACAGGATTCTCGAGACTGGCAAGACGACTGGCAGTGCTTGGGTCTTTTAAGCCGTGTCCAGTCAGGGTACAAACGATCCTCGAGCCGTCTGGAATGCGTCCTTCTTTAATCATGCGACTCGCCCCAGCAAAACCCGCAGCACTGGCAGGTTCACAAAACATCCCTTCTTTTGCCAGAAATTGGTATGCGGTTAGTATTTCTTCGTCGGTCACAGCTTCAATCACTCCACCAGATTCGTCTCGTGCGCCGATGGCATAACACCAACTGGCAGGGTTGCCAATGCGGATGGCTGTGGCAATCGTTTCGGGTTTTTCGACAGCGTGACCAAGCACGATTGGGGCTGCACCTGCGGCTTGAAAGCCAAGCATGATTGGTTTTCTCGAGATTGTGTTATCTGCAAAAAGTTCAGAGTACCCTTTCCAATGTGCAGTGATATTCCCAGCATTTCCTACAGGCATGGCGTGGTACTCGGGAGCATCCCAGTCAAAACTTTCGGCAACTTCAAAGGCAATGCTTTTTTGCCCTTCAATACGGTACGGATTAACGCTGTTGACCAGAGCAATTGGTGTAACTTCGCAGAGTTCACGCACCAAGCGCAGGGCATCATCAAAGTTTCCTTCGATTTGCACAATTTTCGCACCCATTAGAATTGTCTGTGCAATTTTACCGGCTGCCACATACCCTGCTGGCAGCACAATAATGCAGTCAACTCCGGCTCGAGAGGCATAAGCGGCTGCCGCCGCGCTGGTGTTACCGGTACTGGCACAAGCAATGGCTTTTGCGCCATCCTCGAGTGCCTTAGAAACCGCCATTGTCATGCCTCGGTCTTTGAAACTGCCCGTTGGGTTTGCTCCGTCAAACTTGGCAAAAAGACGAATGCCTCGTTCTCGAGATTCAGGTGTGCCACGAAGTTCAACCAGTGGGGTGTCACCCTCGCCCAGTGAAATCACTGGGGTTAGTTCGGATACTGGGAGTCTCGAGCGCCAACGCTCTATTAAACCACGGGCTTTGAAAGTTGGATGGGTGGCGGCTAAAGTCATGATTGTAGTTTAACCCCACAATGTTAGGACAACCAAGGCTCGAGTCATGAATTTTGCAGCACAGAAAATCCCGTTTAAGCCAAGTACAATAAATCCATGATTAAACCATCCCGTGAATACGATTTCCCCGTGGTCAAAGATGGAGTGCTGGTCAAAGACGCTCTTGCGGTGCGTGAACGCAAACCCGATTGGTTAAAAGTTTCACTGCCAAGCGGCATCGGTTACTCGAGCATCAAGGATATTGTCGGGCGGCACGGACTGGCAACCGTGTGCCAAGAGGCGATGTGTCCAAATATCGCCGAGTGCTGGAGCGCTGGCACGGCGACCTTTATGCTCTTGGGCAGTGTTTGTACTCGGGCTTGTAAGTTCTGTGCCGTCAATACAGGCAATCCGCTTGGGCGACTGGATTTAACTGAACCCGAACATATTGCCGAGTCCGTCGAATTGATGGGCTTAAAGTATGTGGTGCTGACCAGTGTTGACCGTGATGACCTGCCAGATGGCGGCGCGGCGCATTTTGCCCGAACTGTACAAGCTATTAAAACCCGAGTCCCAAATGCCAAGGTTGAGGCACTAACCCCAGATTTTCAAGGCAATCTCGAGTCTGTGTATGCCGTGATTGATAGCGGTATCGAAGTCTATGCCCAGAATCTCGAGACGGTACGGCGTTTAACCCACCCAGTCAGGGATTCCAGAGCGGGTTATGAACAAACCTTGCGGGTCTTGGCTGGTGCAAAAGCCTATAAACCCAGTGTTTACACCAAAACCAGTCTAATGCTTGGGCTGGGCGAAACCCGAGAAGAAATCCGCGAAGCCCTAACCGACATAAAAACTGCCAAGGTGGACATTGTGACTTTCGGGCAGTATTTGCGCCCAACCCGCAATCATTTGGCAGTCGAGCGGTACATTCCACCCTCAGAATTTGATGAAATCCGAATCGAAGCCCTCGAGTACGGTTTTCTCGAGGTTGTGGCGGGTCCGCTGGTTCGCTCGAGTTACAAAGCCGAACAGGTGATTAAGGGCTAAAAATAAAAGCAGGTAAAAGGCAAAAGTAAAAACCTTTTGCCTTTTACCTTAGTTCCACGCTGCTTGGCTCGAGGCGCACACCTTCGACCAGTTTTCCGTTACCGTCCACTGGGGTCAGTTCGGTTTGGGCATTGCCAGCCACGCCTAGGGCAAATACGACTTGGCTAACTTGTTCGCTTGTACCAATGGCAAGAACCGTAAAACTCGAGGGGGTTGGATTGGTGTTGTCTAGGGGGGCTATTTTAACCAGTATGCTTTCCCTAATGACGCTTTTTAAGGTTGCCGAGATTCGACGTGGTTCGTAGCTCAGGATTTTGATATTGCTGGGGGCATCTACCCTGACATCGCTCGAGAAGAATCCATCGGGGCGGTTACTGATGTTGATGCTGACTTCGAGGTTACTGCTTTGGATTTGCTCAAGTTCGCCTCGAGCGCCTTGGATTTGTAAGGCAATGGTTTTGGGTAAGTCTCGTACAACTCGGTTTTCGTCTAAACCCCTGATTTCAAGCGGTATTTCCAGTCCTCGGGTGATGGTGCTGCGTCGTTCATTTGTAGCAGAAAACCACAAGGCAATGGCAATCAGTAATGCTCCAAGTTTAGCCAGCCAGTTATTCAGAATTATTTTTTCCAAGTATCTTGGTAATTTAATTGGCATTGCCAACCTCGTTGACCTGAGCTTCTTTTAATTTTTGTCGGGTCAGCTTAAAGAAATTGCGTCCAACTCGAGCGGTGCGTGGTTTTTGGGCGGCACTGCTGCGGAGTCGTTCGCGCAATTCAAGTACCGTTAAATCTGGACTAAGAACACCTTCTTCAGCTAGACGGATTGAGCCGCGTTCCTCGGAAATCACCACGATCAGGGCATCGGTTTGTTGCGATAATCCCAGTGCGGCTCGGTGGCGAGTGCCATATAAACGTTGTACTCCGCTCGAATCGCTTTGTAATGGAAATAAGCAACCAGCAGCGCGGATTCTGCCGTGCTGAACAATTACACCGCCATCGTGCAAAGGGGTATTACGAGCAAAAATCGTTTCTAAAAGTCCACTCGAGACTTCAGCATCAAGTTTTATTCCACTGCCCACGTAATCTCCAAGTGGAGTTTGACGTTCCAAAGCAATCAGCGCTCCGGTTTTGCGTTCAGCTAACCATTCGACAGCTCTGGTAATTTCGTTTAAGGCAAGCATTTGTGGGGCATCCTCGGTTTGGCGCGGTCTTCCGACCCGTTCGAGAACGGCTCGCAGTTCGGGTTGAAAAATTACAATTAAGGCAAAGACCCCAATTGCGGCAATTCGCTCGAGAATAGCGTACAACGTGGTTAAGCCTAGCCACTGCGCCGCATACAGTGCCAATCCAAAAACCACCAACCCACGCACCAAATTGAGGGTGCGTGAATCTGCCATCAAGCGGTAGGCTTGGTAAAGCAGGACGGCAACAAGGGCAATGTCTAAAAAATCTAGGAAAGTAAACAT
>JBEGTV010000316.1:0-3897 GCA_041179225.1 Deinococcota bacterium
CTGTGAATGTCCAAAAATGCACCACCACAAGTTTTTTGGAGTACCATTCGACGTTATACAAACGCGGGATGCAGTAATAAATCGCCGCAAAAAGCACCACACTAAACCCGCCAAGCATGGCAAGGTGAGCATGAGCGCTGACAATGCCCGTAAAGTGCTGATACCAGTTGATTGACCGCACCGCTTGTAAACTGCCTTGGAAACTGGATAAGGCGTACATAATCCAACCGAAAGTCACAAAACGAAGTGGTAAATTCCAAGCCAGATTCTCCCAACGACCTTGGGTGCTTAAAAAGAAATTGGCACTAGCCGAGTAAACTGGAATGCTCATCAGGACACTCGAGGCAATTGCAAAGGCTTTCAGCCATTCTGGAACTGGTGACTGAATGATGTGATGAGCGCCAATTCCCGTGTAAAAAGCAAAATTGCCCCAGAATCCAATCAACGATAATTTGTGGCTAAAGACCGGATTGCCCGGTTCGCCATTCTTACCAGCCGTGAGTTTTGGTAATAAATAATAGATAATTCCAATGCCCATTGTGGTGATCCATAAGCCCAGCACATCATGGGCGTAGAACCAATTGGCAATCGCGTCGTTAAGTCCGTCGAGCGGTACAAAAGTTCGGTTGCCAACAATCCAGACCAAGGTCATGCCGACCATTGAACCCATCCAATACCAAACTGAAACGTACAATTGCGGTTCTTTACGATTGGCTACAGTGGCAAAAGTTAAATAACCAACCAAACCAAGGTTAATCAGCATCCACCAGTCCATCCACCAAATAAGCTCAGCCCATTCGCGTCCTTCGGACAAACCATTTAAGAGCGTGAGTGGAATACAAAGCGCAAAGGTATTCCAAGACCAGCCAACAGCCGTACCAAGACGCTCAGAAACCAATGGAGTTTTGACCAAACGCGGCAACATGTAAAACATTGCGCCAATGCTTGCCATCGAAACCCAAGACATCACCACAGTATTGACATGCGACGGACGAATCCGACTAAACGACAACCACGGTACACCCTTGGTGAAATCAGGAAAAACAAATAAAATCGCCATGAAAACACCGAAAGTCATACCAACAACACCCCAAACCACAGCCGACGTAAGCCACAACTTCGCCGACGCATCTGGAGTATCAGGAAACAAACGATCACGTACAGATTCGAGCATATTCATACCCACCAGCCTTCCTCCTCGAGAACCCCCAACAACTATATGTTAGGTAGACGACATCAGCCCAACTTAAGCAGATTGTTGCAAGCATACGAATTCGAGCGAGTTGCAACAACCAGAGAATTGTCCCAAACGCTTTTGACGACAGCAGATTATTGAAATTAAACAGGTGAATGTATACCTACTTACTAAAAACTCGAGCAAAACCACCATCCTCTCACCGAAAAACCACTGAAGCTATGTCAAAATAAAACATGAAAATTACAAGACGAGAAGCCTTAGTTACGATAGGAGCAATTGGCGCAACAGGCTGTATGCCCGTGCGAGAAAATCCAGGCGCTGACCTGAACAAAGCTGGCATTAAAGCGGCTATTTTGAGCGAATTCCCGAGTGTCGGCAGCTTTAAGAATCTTAACCTCGAGAGTAACCCAGCCATTCTTGCTCGAGTCGCCAAACCACAAGCCAGTGGCATTAGCGTTGGTGAGATTCACCTGATTGCCCGTTCTACGGTGTGTACCCACGTAGGTTGCGGTGTCAGCGCACCAGTCAACAACCAACTTGGTTGCCCGTGCCACGGAAGTCTTTTTGACTTAGGGACTGGCGCAGTGATTCAAGGACCCGCTAATAAACCACTGCCTGCCTTTAAGCTCGAGGCTCGGAGCGACGGGATTTATGTGATTCCGTAAAATCAAAAACGAATCGCTAAACCCTGCCACAAATCAAAAACCAGTAAAAATGTACCTTGTAAAATCACGCCCCATCCAGCCCCCTGCCAGTAAGGTTCGACTCGAGACAGCATGTATGCACCAGCCGCAATGTACAACACATCCACACCCGCGTTGATCAGGAGTAAATTCCGCATTGTCTCGAGGTCTGGTTCTGGGGTTAAAAAACCAATCATTGCAATTGCACTGTTAATAAACCCCCAAGCGCCTGACATACTCCAAAATCCTCTGGCTTTTTCGTCGGCTGTTAGGCTAAGCCCAAGAATACTCGCGCCCATCCACGGTAAAGACCACAATAGTAAACGAGTCGAGACTGTGCGACCAGCAAACCCAGCTTCTAAATCGCCAAAAATCCAATCTCGAGTGGTCAACATTGGCACATTAGGAATGGATTGTGACACCAGTGAAAAACCATTAAAAGCTGTACTGCTCGAAAAATCCTGAGCCAAGGTTAAATTCGAGAAGGTAAAGAGCATCAGGATTAAAAAAAGTGATCGCATAAGAAGTGAGTCTAAACCTTTCAAGCCTAAAAAACCTTGTTCAAGGTCGCAGAAATTTCCCTTGGAGTTTATGGACTTGCTGACCATCCCAAATGGTTTTTCCACGCAAAAACGTGTGCTTTACTCGAGCCGTCAGGTTCGCTCCAAGGTACGGACTTTGAGCATGACGGTAATGTAAATCGGTTTTCTCGAGTTTCCAAGGTGAATCCATTTGTACCAAGGCTATATCAGCGTCAAAACCAAGATCAAGATGACCTTTGTGCTGCAATCCAAAGCGTTTGGCTGGATTGGCACTGAGTTTTTGGTATAAATCTGCCACAGACACTTCTCGAGCTTCAATGGCGGTCAACATGACTTCGAGTGTACTTTGCACCCCAGAAATTCCTCCCCAAATCTTAAAAAAATCCGCATCGGTTTTCATACTTGGCGGGCTGGGGAGTGGTCAGAACCAAGAATATCAATGTGTTCAAACACGCCCCAAAGCTGCTCGAGTTCTTCGGCACTGCGGACTGGAGGCGCACATTTTAGCACCGCCCCAAGGCGTTCTAGGTCGGATTCAGAGAACCACAAATAGTGCGGGCATGTTTCGGCAGTGACATTCACACCTCTGGCTTTGGCTTCGGTTACAAGTTCTATACCCGCCGCACTCGAGATATGGACGATATGAAGCGCACAATTGGTTTGGTCAGCAATGGCAATGGCACTTTTGATTGCCTCGAGTTCGGCTTCTATCGGACGTGAATCCAAATAATCTCGGATACTGGTTTTACCTATTTCTCGAGCCGCTTTACTTAAAGCACTGGTGATGGCTTCAGATTCGGCATGAACTGCTACAGGTAAGCCCAAGGCTGCCGCAATCTGCATACCCTCGAGTAACGTTTCTTCGTCAGAACGTTCAAATTCTGCTAGTCCACTGCCGCTCATAAATGCCTTAAAGCCAATTACACCACCAACTGCCAATTCCTCGAGATGTGGCAAACTATCGGGGGTTAATCCGCCCCAGACTGCATAATCAGTAACAGATTTTTTGGCTAGGCACTCGAGTTTAATATCCAGTGCCGCTTTAGTAGTCGTAACTGGAATTGAATTGAGCGGCATGTCAATAAACACCGTTCCACCGCCCACGGCTAAGGCACTTGAGCCAGTCTGAATGCCTTCCCAATCTTCGTGACCGGGTTCATTAAAATGCACATGGGCATCCACTATGGCAGGGACGGCAGTTAATCCCAGAAAATTTTGTTCTGCTTTGCTTACACCAATAATTTCAGACCCAAGTTGCACAATTTTGCCAGCTTCAATGGCAATCTGAAGGTTTTTAGCTCGAACAATTAAATCAAACATAAAACCATTGTAAACTGAGGCGCATGACTCGAGCGATTTTTTTAATTTTTATCTTTGCAGTCTCGGCACTGGCAGAAAATAAAGTTTGGACAGGCAAAGCCCTCGGGTACACAGGCGAAGTTGCTGAATTATATGTCGGATTGGATGGACTTAA
>JBEGTV010000317.1:0-3886 GCA_041179225.1 Deinococcota bacterium
GACCACCGATATTGAAGGGGAGTGGTCAGAACCGATTTACTTAAATTCCAGTGGTTTTGACCCTAGTCTTTTTCATGATGACGATGGACGAAAATGGCTGGTCAACATGCGTTGGGATCACCGAGCGGGCAGAAATCAGTTCAGTGGGATTTTACTCCAAGAATACGATCCAAAAAGCCAAAAGCTCATTGGTGAAATTAAAAATATTTTCTTAGGAACTCCAATCGGATTGGTCGAAGGTCCTCATATTTACAAACGCAACGGTTGGTATTACTTACTCACCGCCGAAGGTGGCACAAGTTATGAACATGCTGTTACCTTTGCCCGTTCACGAACCTTGGATGGCGAGTATGAAGTTCATCCGCATAACCCAATTCTGACTTCATGGAAAAACCCAGACCTTGAACTTCGTAAAGCTGGACATGCCAGTTTAGTACAAACCCAAACCGACGAATGGTATTTAGCCCATTTGTGTGGTCGTCCACTCGAGCCAAATCAAGAACGAGGTTACTGCCCCTTGGGACGCGAAACCAGTTTACAAGCCATGGAGTGGCACGATGACGACTGGCTGTATCTACGCGGTGGCGGTAATAGCCCACACAGCCAAGTCCCAGCCCCACAACTCAAGTCACACCCTTGGGAAACTTCGCCTGCTCGAGACGATTTTAACCTGCCTGAACTGAACCTACACTGGCAAAGTTTACGCATTCCAACCGACCCAAGTTGGGTATCCCTGACTGAACGCCCTGGACATTTGCGTTTGTATGGACGTGAAAGCCTGATTAGCAACCATGCTCAGAGTTTAATTGCACGGCGTTTAGAAGATTTTCAGGCAACTGCCAGCACCAAACTCGAGTTTAATCCCACCGATTCACAACACATGGCTGGGTTAGCAATGTTCTACGACAATAAGCACTGGGTTTACTTACGGGTTTCAAAAGACGAAATTCTAGGTAAAACCCTGAATATTCTTGTCTTAGATGCTGGAAATTATACTGAACCACTCGAACAAGAAGTCAGTATTAAAGGACTAGAAGCCGTACACTTGCGGGTTATCATTGAACGCCAAACCTTTCATTTTGCCTACTCGAGTGATGGCGTAACATGGATTCGCATAGGTAAGGATTTTGAAACCTACAAACTTTCTGATGATTACTGCAATGGCTTATCTTTTACCGGAGCGTTCATTGCTCTTTGTGTCCAAGATTTAACAGGCACTAAATTACACGCCGATTTTGATTACTTTGAATACCAACCCAAGCACTAAAAGGAAACCATGTCCGAACCTGTTTCAATAGGCATAGACCTAGGCACAAGCGGCGTAAAGATCATTGCGGTCAATACCCAAGGCTCGAGTGTTGCCGAAAGCAGCGCCACCTACCCATTGCTTACCCCCAACCCCGGATGGACTGAACAACACCCTAGCGATTGGTTGGCAGGCGTTCAAACTGCCCTCAAAGCCCTTGTTCGCCAACTCGAGAACAAGTACACCGCAATTGGTATTGGTGTGGCTGGACAAATGCACGGCGCAGTTTTTCTTGACTCGAGCCTCAAGGTAATTCGCCCAGCCCCACTCTGGAATGACCAACGCACCAGTGCTGCCTGTCTAGAAATCGAAGCAGCGATTCCACGCTTAGACTTAATTAAACGCACTGGCAACCCAGCCGTAACTGGTTTTCAACTGCCCAAACTGCTTTGGTTACGCACCAACGAACCCGACAATTACGCCAAAGTCCGTCATCTGTTACTGCCCAAAGATTACCTCAATTTTGCCCTAACAGGTCAAATCGCATCCGATCCATCGGATGCCAGTGGGGTTGGCGCATTGAACCTAAGTAAACTCGAGTGGGATACCGATATTCTGAAAGCCTTAGAACTCGAGCCGAAGGTATTCCCCAACATCCAAGCCTCCCATAGCATCGTTGGACACCTCACAAGTTCGTGGGCAGAAGCCACTGGATTGCCACTTGGAATTCCTGTGGTTGCAGGTGCTGGCGACAACGCTGGCGCACAAATTGGCTTAGGAGTCTCGAGCAAAAAACCGAATTTAGGCAGTGTTAGCTTAGGCACAAGCGGCGTAATAGTTGTACCACTCGAGCAACCGATTTCAGAACCCAACGGACGAGTTCACCTGTTCTGCCATGCCGACGGCGGGTATTTCTTCCTTGGTTGCACCTTAAGCGCGGCTGGCAGTTTGCAATGGTTCAGAGACACCCTCGCTAAAGATGTTCCTTTTGACAAATTGATGCAAGAAGCCGATCAAATTCCCAGTGGTTCAGATGGAGTGACCTACATGCCTTACCTTGCGGGTGAACGCAGCCCACACCTCAACCCAGACTTACGAGGCGCATGGTTAGGCTTAAGCCTTGCTCACACCCGAGGACACATGACACGCGCTATTCTCGAAGGCGTTGCCTTTAGCTTACGCGAAACCCTTGAAGTCATGAATCCAATCGCCAAAGCCAGCACCCTGCTCTCGATTGGCGGAGGCACACGCTCTAACCTCTGGCTAAGTATTATCGGCAATGCCCTAGGCGTACCTCTCGAGAAGCCCGCCCTTGAGGAAGGACCCGCTCGAGGATCAGCCATCCTCGGCTTGGTCGGCGCTGGAATATACGCTACTGTGGCTGATGCACTGGAAGTCACTGCACCAAGTGCCACACCAATAAATATCACCTTAGACTCGAGTTTAGAAGTTGCCTATACCCAATACAAAAAAGGCTTCAATGCAGCCCAGTCAATGACTTAAAAACACAACAACAAACTGGTGAGTTTTGCTGGTGCTTTATTCTTGCGTAGCACCACGAGCAACATGTTACACTCAACACCATGATACGAGGGGTACGCGGCGCAACCACAGTCACTGAAAACACATCCGAAGCCATCTTTGAAGCCACCAAAGAATTGCTGATCGAAATGCTAAATGCAAATCATATCTGCCAAAATGCAAGTACACCAACACTCGAGGAACTAGAACAAGTATGCAGCATCATGTTCACCGTGACCCATGACCTAAATGCCGCTTTCCCAGCCGAAGCTGCCCGGAACGGACTGGGCATGAAATTCGTACCATTACTCAATGCACTCGAGATTCACGTGCCAAACCGCCTCGAGCGAGCCATTCGAGTGATGATGCACATCAACACCAACAAAGCCCAAAGAGAAATTAAGCATATCTACTTGCGTGGTTCAACAGTGCTGCGCCCAGACCTCGAGAGCGCACAGTAAAAAAGACCCTGTTAAGTACAGGGTCTTTTTTGGTGGCATGAGCTAGGCATGATCCGGCGATACTGCGATTTTAATCAACTTCAATCAGAACATGTCCACAAACGTGACTAGGATAATTACTTTTCACTACAATAGTCTGCAAAAATGTGTCCTCAACGACCCTTTTGCCGAGTCGCCTCGAGTAAATTGTCGAGCAAACAGCCAATTGGTCATAATGCGATTCGGATTGAACGAATGAAGTATCAAATCAATCATTTCGACTTTGGAGCTTTAAGTTCTCGGCAACATATAAATACGACGCGGAAGTTGGCTTTTTAACCATCACTTGGACTTGAGTATTGACCGGTAAATCCACAGCCGTGAGCGGACAAAAATTTCGCCATCAAAAGTCGCCTCGAGAATCACGGTAATGAGCGCAGTTCAGCACCTATAATATACTAAAAGCATGACAACACACACTCGAGCCACACAGCAAATTCGGCGGTTACTCGAGATTCTTAACCTTCTTGGAGTTCAATCTCGGACTGCCTCTGAACTTTTACAACGTCTGAGCCTCGCATCAAGTCAACGCAACACACTGTATCGTGACCTTCGATTACTTGAAAGTATGAATTTGATACAGCACCAAGAAACGTATTACTCAAGTGCTAAAGCCAAT
>JBEGTV010000318.1:0-3885 GCA_041179225.1 Deinococcota bacterium
TTCGTACATGGCGACTAAGCCGAGTAACGCTGGGAACATCTGAATAAAAATCAGGAACATCAAAAATTCAAAACGCCCCGGAAAACGCAGTCGGGCTAAACCATACCCTGTTGTGGTGCAGAGCAGCACAGTTAGGATTCCTGTCATGCCAGAGACCAAAAACGTATTGCGGATCCACAGTAAGAATTTACTCGAGTTGCTAAAACCCGTAAATTGGTCTATGGAAAGCGAACCAAAGAACGCAAAAACTCCAAGAATCGCAATCCATGTGCTAATGACTCGAGCGCGAGTGATTTTAGGGTCGGCAAGTCCACCAGCGCTTCTTTGCACAATCGCCCAAATTACGGCAATACCAAGTACACCAATTGCTGAAACACCCAAGAGCAACCATTGCCAAGAGAAGATATTGACCCCTTCAAAGAGCTTGGCATAATTGGCAAAACTTAAGCCCTCGAGACTAGGCAACACTCGAGACCGAATTAAAAGTGGTTCTTCGCTTGTGCCTAGGGTCGCTTGGGTTAAGCGGTTCAAAGGGTCAAACGAAGCACTGATCACATAAAAAATTGGGTATAAGGAAAACAGAATCACAAACCAGAAAAAGACATGGGTGAGTTGATCATTCAAAACCGATAAGTAACTAACCTTACCATGTTTACGAGTAGATTGTCCTATCATTTTGCCTATATAACTGGTCAAGAAAACTAAACCCACAATTGCTATAAAACCAAGTAAGGTGTTCAAGGCGGCGTTTTCTGGGTAGAGAATGGCAAAGCTCTTGCCTTTCATTCTCGAGTTTAAGTCCTGCCCTAAAAAGAATAAAGCAATCAGAACACCAGCAAGAATACTCACGTTTAGCACAATCCGCCAAGTTGGGGTTTTTTGTTCATACTGCATTGGGGTGTTGGGGCTACTCATTTGCTTGCCTCCTTAAATACGCCAGCCGCACGGAAATTAAAGTATGAAATAATCACGGTTAGTACCCCGACAATGACCGAAACTGCACCAGCTAAGCCGTAAGCCTGAGCGCCAGCCCCAGTAAAAGCGGTGTTAAACCCCCATGAAAGCAGAATATCGGTAGCTCGAGCCGTGGCTTCGCGTCCTTCTTCGGCAGGTCCACCGCCAGTTAAAAGGTAAATAATGCCGAAATTATTGAAATTAAAGGCAAAGGTTGCCAGTACAATTGGCGTAAATGCAGCTTGGAGCATCGGTAAGGTAATAAACTGAACCTGCTCGAGTTTGGTTGCGCCGTCCATCTCGGCAGCTTCGTAGAGTTCATCTGAAATAGCCGAGAGTGCGCCAAGGGTTGCGGTCATCATGTACGGAAAACCAAGCCACAGATTAACCAACAAAATTGCAACTTTCGCCCAGAGTGGGTCGGTCAGCCAAGGAATTGGTAAGCCCCCAAATAAACCGAGTAAGCGGTTTAAGCCCCCGAAATTTTGGTTTAGGAGTGCTACCCAGAGTTGAATCGAAATCACGCCCGGAACAGCCCAAGGTAAAATTAAAATCGAGCGGTAAAAATTACGGAACTTAAGGCGTTTGTTATTTAGTAAAATACCAAGCAGCAAACCAACAATCACGTTAATAATAGTGGTGGATAAAGCAAAAATAACTGTCCAAATTAAGACTGGGTAAAGTTGCACACTGGCTTTAGAAAAAATATCTTGGAAATTACCAAGTCCGATGTTGGCAACAGGGTTAATGCGCCGAACTCGAGTCGTGTCTGGTGCTACGGGTACAGCAAAACGAATAACATTGTCTTTGGCATCTAATGCAATGTAAGTTTGTCCAGGTCTGCCAAGTTCTTCATCTGAACGCAACTCGAGCGGTTCTTGAAGACATCCCGGATTTCGACAAGCCAAAGTCTCGAGTTTCGATTCACCTGTTAATCCGAGCGTTTTTTGATCAATCACACGTACCGAAATTTCGGTGGTGCTGTCTGGGCGGTCATTATTTTGTGAATTAAAATTGGTAAAAGCATATCCAAAAGTCATGATTAACGGATAAACTGTAAAAGCCAAAATGCAAATAATGGCTGGAATCATGTAATACCAGTTAATTAGCCACGGAAAAATCCGTACTGCCACGAGCATTAAAGGAATAAGTGCAATGATCACAAAAACCAGCAGTAACCACGGCTCGGCACTTGGAATTGCTGCAACCACACCACTGGTGACAACCAAACCAATTAACAATCCCAAAGCACAAATGCCAAGCACCAAACCAATTGCAAACGCCACTCCGCCAGTTCCTTCTGGTGGTTTGTTCGAGCCGACTCCAAAAATATCTGGTTTTGCTGTCATCATTGCCATGTTTCTCTCCTCTCAAACTGGCGTGTACTCGAGAACCGATAAACGCTCTTTATTTAACGCAAATACCCCGCCCTTTTTGAGAGCGGGGTATAGGTTTTCAAGTCTCGAGCATATTCATATTTTACGTCCAGACTCGAGGTTGAATTACTTCTTGTTGATAGCAGCTTTGATTTGGTCAACACCCTTGCCGAGTAAGCTGGCTGCATCTGCGCCTTGGGTTTTGATAATCAGGTTTTGAGCATCGCCCCAAGGTCCCCAGACCTGACCCATTTCTGGGATGTTTGGCATTGGAATACCCTTGGCAATGGCAGCGCCGAATCCGGCTGCCACTGGGTCTTTGCCAAGTTGACGAACTGCCGACTTAGAAATTGGTAAACGTCCACCGATTTTGTTCAAGCTAATTTGGTTGGCGTTGCTGACCAAGAATTTAGCAAATTCAGAAGTAACAGGTTTTTGTTTGCTGTACGCATTCATGACCACACCACGCACACCAAGGAATGGTTGGAAGTCTTGGGTTGCACCAGTTGGACGTGGTGGCAAGCCGATTCCGTAACTGATTCCTGCTTTCTTAATATCTGCCATTTTCCAAGGTCCGTTTAACCACATGGCTAAGTTGCCCTTGAGGAATAAATCGGTTTGCAAACCATCGTCTTCTGCGCCTTCTGGAATCAGTTTGTGTTTGAAACGCATATCGGCAAGCAGTTGTGCGGCTTTAACTGCCCCAGCATTGGCTAGACCAATGTCGGCAGTGTTAAAGCTACCATCCTTGTTCTTACCGAACACGTATCCACCAAAAGCACGGTAGAAGCCGTGTTGGTGGTACTGAATACCGATTGGGCTTAGGTAGCCAAATTGTTGTTTTTCGGCATTGGTTAGGTTCTGAGCGACTTTAATGAACTCGTCCCATGTTTTAGGAATACCGCCGGGCAAGAGTTTTTTGTTGTAAATAATGGCTACAGCCTCGCCCCACATTGGAATACCGAAGGTACGACCTTTGTAATTAAAGGCATCTAAGCTGCTATCGGCAACATCGGCTTTGAAAGCCACAGACAGGTACTTATCCATTGGCTCGAGAACACCAGCACTGGCAAATTGTCCAACTTGGTCGTGTGGAATGGTGGCAATCAGGTCTGGACCTTCGCCTTTTGGTGCGCTTTGAATGAACTTATCGCGGTTCTCACCAAGCGGCACGGCAACAATCTCGAGTTTTGCGCCTTTGGCTTGAGGGGTTTTTTCAAAGGCATCGGCGGCTGCCGAGAACCACTTGAGTTCTTCGGTGGCAAAATCTGTCCAGATGACAAGTTTACCTTGACCACTGACTGTTGATGCACCTGCGGCAAGCGCGAGGCTAAGTACGGCTACTGCTGCTGCTACTTTCTTCATGTTCACTTCCTCCGTGGGCATAGCGAGTGTCCCGATTTGGTAGCGCTTCCATGACTGGAAGGACACAAAAACGCTCGAAAGCGAGAATCTACTGGCTGTTTGCCTGATGCGAATGCTAACACAAGACCAACAGAAGTGGAAGAGTGTGAATCAGGTTATCGTGAATTTCTGTTTTAGTATTTGTCTAAGT
>JBEGTV010000319.1:0-3877 GCA_041179225.1 Deinococcota bacterium
AATCAAAACGAAAGACCCCAGCTTGGCGTTCATTGTACCGCTCAACCACCAATTTAGGCACACTGACCTCATTTGGCACCACAAAAACCGTGTAGACATCCAAGCGTTGCCCCGGTTTTAATGGGGTACTCACAATGATAGAATCATTATCTCGAGCCAGATTAAACTCTCCAGCCGCCCAATTCGGTGTGACAGACACATTATTAGAATCCACAAGGGTAAACACAAAACTTGAATTGCTTAATTCAACATCCCTATTCTTCTGAGGGTTCTGGGCTGTAAAACGCATGAGCAATAATTTCTGCTTGGCATTAGAAACCCAAACCGAATTGCCAATTGCAACCCGACCAACCGCGTACTCGAGACTGCGAAGTGTAAAATTAAGCGGACTGTCTTTGCCGAGTGTCACGGCTTGTCCAAAAACACCGACACCACCAGACAATTGTTGTGTTCCAGCCGCAGCACTCAAAACAGGCGGGGTACTTGCCGCTGCTCCTCCTGCTCGAGACAACGCCAATGTACTACCAGAAGCTGTAGCATTGACCCCAAGGCTTTTTAAGGCACTGACCGGCACATAGCTTTTGCCTGCCACAACAATTGCTTTTTCGCTACTGCTCGCCCCGTTAATGGTGATGTTCAAGCTGCGCTGCACCGCTTGGGCAAGTGCCAAACTACCAAGTAAAACCGCTCCTGCAATCAAAATTTTTCGCATATGCTCTCCTTTGCAGTAATCAGCATAGACCAAAATCAGAAAAAGAACTGAAATCAGATGTGGCTTAGTACACTGTTCACAAAAATCTACGATTTTTGGCGAGCTATGCGAGTAGAAGAAAAGTACATTGTTGACGAGTGTGAAGGCTTTTGGAGCGAAGCGAAAATAGTCGAAGCATTTAGTGAACACTGTACTCAGTACAGTGTTCACTAAATTGATACACTGAATTCATGCCTAAACGCTTGACACCTATCACATTAACAGTTGAAGACCGTCAAAAACTCGAAGAACTCACTCAACTACACCACGTATCTACAAACGCGCTCGAATTCTGTTACTAAGCGATACAAATAACCCTAACAAGAAATAGCTTCATGCCGTGTTCGCTAAAGTAACCGTGACTCCCAAAGACTCCAATTGTTTTTTAAGCCCAGCAATACGTTTATCACGACTGCGATTCTCAAAATAAGTATCGCCTAAATCCTTAAAATCCTGACCTCGAGTCAACATATGCCAAACAGCCTTCAAAATAAAGGCTGCATTCGCCACAATCGCCTTCTTGAACCCACGATGCACTCGTAAACGCCTAAACCGACTTTGCAAATACCCTACTTTACACCGACTAGCCGAGATAGAAGCCTGAACCAACATGGTTTTCAACCAAGAATCCCCTTGCTTAACTCGAGTTGATTTGCGTTTACCAGCCGATTCGTCCAAGCGTGGACATAACCCAGCCCAAGATACGAGATGATCAGCACTCGCAAAACGACTCATATCAATGCCAATCTCAGCAATTATCACTCGAGCAATATCAACGCCCACCCCTGGAATCGTGATTAGGTGTTCCAGGGCGACTTTGAAAGGGAGCATCAACTCCGTAATTCGAGTTTCAAAACGAGCCAGACTCGTTTCAATTGAATGAATTTGCTCAAGCAGTACCTCGAGCATAAATCGGTGATGTGAACTGACTCGACCAAACAAAGCATTTTGCAAAGCAACACTTTTATTCTTTAACTTCCCTTGGGCAAGAGTAGCCAGTTCAACAGGGTCAGTTCGACCCGCAATTAGCGCGTTAATAATACTTCGACCACTGACCCCTAGAATATCAGTGGCAACACTACTGAGTTTAATATTGGCATCTTCAAGTGTTTTCTGAATTCTTAAGGTATACCGTGCTTTCTCAGCCACCATTTGTTTACGGGTTCGGGTTAATTCTCGGAGTTCTTGAATTGGTGTTTCAGGAACGAAACTGCCTGTGATCAAACCATGTGCTAGTAATTCAGCGATCCATTGGGCATCATTGACATCACTTTTACGACCAGGAACAGCTTTAATATGGGCTGGGTTAGCAAGTAGCATATCGAATTGACCCTCGAGAATATGCCAGACTGGTTTCCAGTACACTCCAGTGGCTTCCATGGCAATATCACTAATATGATGTGATACAAGCCAGTCTTGCAGTGCGAGTAAATCCTTGGTCATTGTTCCGAAAGTACGAACTTCTCGAATCACTTGGGCTTGGTTATGAATTCGGACTGCCGCTACAACTGTGTCTTTATGAATGTCCAGACCAGCGCAATTACTGTGCATCACTTCCATAAGAACCTCTCCTTGGGTGTTCGCGTAGGATTCGTGAAGCAGGTCATTCTAACAAGCGCACTCAGGGTGCATTTTGGGGTACGAACGAATCCTAAAAGCAGACTAGCACTCGAGCTTAAAGCATCAATGATTTATCGCCCTTGGTACGAACACTTAAGGCTTACTGTACTGCTATTTCGTGCTTCGGGGTAGGCGTGTTGTGTGCGCCGATGTGTGACTAGCAAGAATTCTTGTTCGGTTAGTTTCTTGACAATGCCATCACGGTCATACAGGATGTCCACGTAGAAACTCGAGTCACCATAAAATTGTTGATTATCAATATCAAGGGCTTTAACTGCCAAATCACCGTTTCTGCGTGGAATATACATGACTGGGGTTTCGCCATATAAGTAATACTCAAGTGTTTGAACTATTGCTGTCATCTGCATCGCCTCCGCTTAAAATCCGTTCCCACAATTCAGTGTACACTCTTTTTGATAAATCAGACAAACCATTTTTTATGAGTTGTTCTGGATAAGTAAGGCGATTCTGGTTAAGTAAATCACGGGTAATCTCGTACATACGATGTTCGGTAGGGTCAATGGCATCTAATGCAGCATGGACAATTTTAATTTCTGCGACATGATTTTCGATTTGAATATGAAATTGTAAATCTCGATAATTTGTTATTTGAGGTTCAACTACTCTATCTTTGAATTGCACAATGGATAAATCTGATTTGCGAGCAAGTTGATCTGCTAAGTCATACATTTGATGTACATTCATTGCAATGAGTTTTCCTCCAAGCATATCTGTGGGAATTTGCCGAGACTTACGCATCTTCTCAAAAATACGGTCTGCATCCTTAAAACCATTTGGTCGAGAACCAGAACGGCATTTCAAAACATCCCCAAGATAAGCAATCAATTCCGCGAAACGTAGTCTTAAACGCTTTGCGTCCAGATACGCTGTGAGTAAATCATTCTGTTTACCATCTAAGTTTGGAAATTGTCGAATGTTCTCTGGAAATTTTAGGCTTTTATCATGACTTGAGTTCAAAAAGGCGGACTGCGAAAATGGGGGTATGAAAACACAAATACGCAGCCCGTTCCTATTTTTGACACAACTCCCCGATTCGCGCAAATCCAGCCGAATCAAGCATAGCCAAGCCACCTATTGGAAACTGGTGCTTTTGGGACTGTGTTGTGGCTGTAAAAATATCCTTGCCATGCATCAATGGCTGATGGACAATCGCCAAATGTTGTTCGAGCAACTTGAAATTCAAACGACTCAAGGCGAAGCCGTATTGCCAAGTCAAGCGAGTTTGTACCGCTTTTTATGGCAAGTTGAAGTCAACCTACAAAATTTGAGCAGCAAATGCTTTGTTGGGTCAAAGAAGTAGTTGGGCAACTTCACTTTGATGGTCAAATGATTGGAGTTGGACTTGACGGAAAATTTCTACTTGGTAGTCGGCGAACTCGAGCAGGACAAGCCAGTTTCGTCTTACTTGGAGCTTTTATTGGTACGTTAGGGATGATGTTATGTCAACAGACAGTGCAAAGTACGGAAAGCAAAACTGCCAAAGAG
>JBEGTV010000320.1:0-3864 GCA_041179225.1 Deinococcota bacterium
AATTAACAAGATTCTAAAAAAGCGAAAACCCCGTTTATCACGGGGTTTTCTTCTGGAGCCGAAGATCGGATTTGAACCGACGACCTACTGATTACGAATCAGTTGCTCTACCTCTGAGCTACATCGGCATGGCTTGAGCCTGCCTGCTGCATTAGCCTTGCTCGAGAATGTTACGGGCTAAGGGCATCACTGTCAAGTGCGTGTAAATACGCTTCGGGTTTTTGGTACGATGCTCGGCATCAGATGTTTTAGCTCGAAAGGAGGATAGATGAACATTCCGAGTTTTTCACTTGTTGGTAAGACGGCGTTGGTGACTGGGGCTTCGGGTGGTCTTGGTCAGGGGTTTGCGGTTGCACTGGCAGCCCATGGCGCGAATGTGATCATTACGGAGTTGCCGGGTAAACTCGAGACTACCCAAGCAACCCTCGAGTTAATCCGCTCCTACGGACGTAGAGCAACAGCTTTAGCCCTCGATGTGCAAGATGTTGCCCAATGCCGCAGTATGGCGCTTGAAGCTGGTCAGGTGGATATTTTGGTTAATAACGCTGGGGTTAATCGGGTGCAATGGGCGGAAGATGTGACCGAAGAAAATTGGGATTTGGTGCTTAACACCAACCTCAAAGGCGCATTTTTTGTGACCCAAGCCATTGGCAAAGGCATGATTGCAAGGGGGCTAGGTGGAAGAATCATCAACATTGCCTCACAAAATGGGCTAATTGGTTATTATCAACGGGCGGCGTATTGCAGTGCCAAAGCGGGTTTAATCAATCAAACAAGGGTTTTGGCGCTCGAGTGGGCAAAGCATGGGATTACGGTCAATGCAATTGCGCCTACTTTTGTGGTTACGCCTCTGACCGAACAAACTTTTTCGCAACCTGACATCAAAGCCGATTTAGAAAGCCGAATTCCTTTGGGTCGAATTGCCACGGTGGACGATATGCTTGGCGCATGTGTTTTCCTTGCCTCGAGTGCTTCTGGTTTTGTGACTGGGCATACGCTGGCAGTGGATGGCGGTTGGACAGCTATTTAAGTTAGACTAGGTACAAGATGATTCATGATATTCAAACGATTCTCGAGAAATTACCGCACCGTTACCCGTTTTTGATGATTGACCGTGTGCTTGAACGCGGTGAGGATAATGGTGTGACCTTTGTGCGTTGCTTAAAAAACGTGACGGTCAATGAACCATGGTGTGCTGGGCATTTTCCGGGGCGACCAATTATGCCAGGCGTGCTGCAACTTGAGGCAATGGCACAAGCGGGGGTTTTTCTGCTCGAGGATGCACTCGAACCGGGAAAATTGGCTTTTTTAACAGGGGTAGAAAATTCGCGCTTCAAAAAACCTGTCACGCCCGGCGACCAGTTAATCATCGAAGCGCGTCTCGAGTATTTTAGGCGCAGCCTAGGACGTACCAATTGCAAAATCACTGTGGATGGTGTACTGGTTTCTCAAGCTGATATTCTATTCGCGGTGGGTTGATGCCTCAGATTCATCCAACGGCAATTGTTGACCCAAGTGCTGAAATTGCTAATGATGTGCAAATCGGTGCATTTTGTATTGTCGAAGCTGATACACGCATTGGGGCTGGTTGTGTCCTCGAGTCTGGGGCGCAAGTGCTGCGTTACACCAGTCTTGGCGAACGCAACCGCATTGGTAAGTACACCTTGATTGGTGGTACGCCAATGGACTTAAAATTTCAGGGCGAAGTCACGCATCTTGAGATTGGTTCAGACAACGACATTCGGGAATTCAGCACGATTCACCGTGGAACGGCAGTTGGTGGAGGTTTGACCAAAATTGGTGATCATAATTTGGTCACAGCGTATGTGCATATTACCCATGATTGTGTGGTGGGTAGTCATAACATCATTGCTAATTCAGTGCAAATTGCTGGGCATGTGGTGATTGAAGATTATGTGCGAGTCGGTGTGACGGTCAACATTCATCAGTTTTGTCGCATTGGAGCGCATAGCATTATCGGCATGATGAGTAAAATCACTAGGGATATTTTGCCGTTTAGCATGGCAGACGGACACCCTGCTAAGCACTACACCATTAATAAAGTTGGTTTAGCTAGGGACGGATTCTCGAGTAGCGAACAACAAATTATTCTAAAAGCCTTCAAAGCCCTGCGAAACAAAGATACGGCTTCCATGCACGCCCTCGAGTCCGAACTTCTGGCACAGCGTTTATTTGAATTTGCCAAGGCAGAATCGAAACGCGGCATCTCGAGTTTTGCTTAACACCTTGTAATTTATGGAATTTTCTCTAAACTACTTGTTATGAATAAGTACACACAACTAAATCAAGATGGTACGACACAGCTTCCAGATTGGGTGATTGCCAATCTTGGAGTTACAACGGGTGATTTACTTGAATTTAAGCAAGAAGGGGATCAAATTGTGGTTAAGCGAAAAAGGCGAGATATTCATGCTTTGGTAGCTAAACATGCTCGTCCATCTCCATTTGCACCAAAAACAGAGGCTGAATTCCTCGAGCAGAATCGGGCTGATCGTGGTTGGGATGAAGAGGATGTTTTGGCTTTTGAACGTTGGGAGAAAAGTCGTCAATGAGTGAATTTACATTGGCACTGGATACAAATTTTTTACAAGCATTATTTCAATCTAATCATGTACATCATGGGAAATCCGTGGATGTTTTGGTACAATATGCTGATGCACCAGTTGTGATTTGCCCTATGGTTTTCAGTGAAGCACTCTGTATTCCAAGTGTGACCTTGGATCAGCTTGAACTATATCTTAAGGATTTTGCCATTGAAGTGGACTGGTTGATGCCCGAGCAAGTTTGGAAAGAAGCAGGGTTAGCTCGAGCTATTTTTTTGGAAAACCGTGCAGATGTAACCAGTCCTAAACGAATGATTGCTGATTTCTTGATAGGCGCTCATGCTTTGGTTCACGGTTATGTGTTGTGTACTTTCGATCCCAAAGGTTTTCGTACTGCCTTTGCGAATCTGACGTTGATACCATGATTTCAGAACTCATTTTATTGGTGAATGGACCCGGCGAACTCTACACTTGGGCGCGTCCCTTGATTAAAGAACTACGTCTGCTCGAGCCAAATGTACGGATTGTATTGGGCTTACTGCCGTGTCCATTTGCGACTGGTTACGAGCGGGGTGTGGTGGCAGACTTGCCAATAGATGCGCTGGTGAGCGTTGCCGAATCCTTAGAATTTATGGCTGGTGGACGTAAACCCAAAGGTTTTATCGGACAGGCGGGCTTGGTGCTTGGTTTGGGTGGCGATGTGTCGTTTCCGTCTCGGGTTGCCAAACGGCTTGGTTATGTGGCTTGGCGTTACAGTTTTGAACCGTACTGGCACAATGGACTCGAGAAATTGTTGGTGCATGACCAAAAAACCTTAGCCAAAGCCCTAAAAAACCCACAAGCCAAAGCCGAAAACATTGGGAATTTAGTGGCAGATACTTTAGCGCTTGAGCCGAACCAAACAAGAAAAGAAAATGCGGTTTTGCTTGTGCCGGGTTCAAGGGGTTTTCAAGTTACGCATTTGCTGTCTTATTTTGCGGCTGTGGCAGATAAAATTCCTAATGCTGTCTTTCATGTGGCTCGTTCGGGTTTAATTGATGACGCAACTTGGGCAGTGGCGTTGTCTGGTGCGAAAACCCAAGATTTTGGTGGTGTAGCACTTAGGCTCGAAGGGAATTTTGCTATCACGCCAAGTGGAACAAAACTCGAGATTCACGATGAACATAAGCGTTACGAACTGATGAAGCGTTGTGCGGTTGCGATCACCAGCCCCGGTACAAATACTTTGGAATTGGGAATTGCTGGTATCCCCAGTGTGATTTGTATGCCATTACAAAAAATGGAGCTTATTCCAATTGAA
>JBEGTV010000321.1:0-3845 GCA_041179225.1 Deinococcota bacterium
CGGAAGCTGCCAATGGTGGTTTAGCTGCCGCGATGCGTGTCGCAACGTGGGGCGGCGCTGTCACGGGTTTATTTGTGGTTGGACTTGGTTTGTTGGTGCTTGGTATTTTAACCCAACTCTCGCCGCGTTTAGATGATGGTCTGATTAACCCTGATGCCTTAATTGGACTTGGATTTGGCGCGAGTTTAATTAGTGTTTTTGCTCGTCTTGGTGGTGGTATTTACACCAAAGCCGCCGATGTCGGTGCGGATTTGGTCGGTAAAGTCGAAGCGGGAATCCCCGAGGACGATCCACGCAACCCAGCCGTAATTGCTGATAACGTCGGAGATAACGTTGGTGATGACGCGGGTATGGCAGCTGATTTATTCGAGACTTTAATTGTCACAGCGATTGCTGCGATGCTCCTTGGGCATTTGGCATTTAAGACCGATGCCGCCGTTTGGTATCCGTTAATGCTTGGCGGAGTTGGCGCGTTGGCTGGAATCATTGGTGTTTTTGGGGTGGGAATGCCCTCAAGCGGCGATAAAATCATGGCTGGGTTATACCAAGGTGTCTGGATTTCGTCTGTTTTGGCTGCCATCGGCATTGCTGCCATCACCTTTTTGTTCCCCGTTGAAGGTCTCTCGAGCCTAAACTTAACCTTGGCGGCTTTTGTGGGGATTGGCGTGACTTTGGGCTTAATGTATATCACCGATTATTACACCAGTTCGGCATATGAACCAGTGCGCGGCATTGCACGGGCGAGTATTACTGGACACGGCACAAACATCATTTCTGGTTTAGCGGTGGGTATGAAAGCCACAGCTTTTCCTGTGCTGGTGATTGTGGCTGGTACGCTTGCCAGTTACGCTGTGATGTACGATGCGAACAATCCTTTGGCGGGTTTGTATGGTATTTCAATCGCGGCGATGTCTATGTTGTCCTTGTGTGGCATTATTGTAACGGTAGATGCCTTTGGTCCAATTACCGATAACGCGGGTGGAATTGCAGAAATGGCAGAAATGGGCGAGAATGTGCGTAATGTCACTGACCCGTTAGATGCTGTTGGTAACACCACCAAAGCTGTGACCAAAGGTTATGCAATTGGTAGTGCTGGTTTAGCTGCGTTAGCGCTTTTTGCCAGTTACACTGCCGAATTTGCCAAGCGTGATATTAAATTGGTCTTTGATTTGTCTGACCCAATGGTTGTGGCGGGCTTATTTATTGGTGGTATCCTGCCTTGTATTTTTGCAGCCATGTGTATGGAAGCAGTGGGACGCGCAGCAGGTGCAGTGGTTCTCGAGGTGCGAAGGCAGTTTAAGGAAAAGCCGGGGATTATGGATTACAGCCAAAAACCCGATTATGGGCAGTGCGTCAGTATTGTCACCCAAGCCGCTTTGCGTGAAATGCGAGTCCCAGCCCTGTTAAGTGTTGGTGTGCCAATTGTCGTCGGTTTGGTACTTGGTGCTAAAGCCCTTGGTGGCTTACTGATGGGCAGCATTGTGGTTGGTATTTTCATGGCAATTCAAATGACCACAGGTGGTGGCGCTTGGGACAATGCCAAAAAGTACATTGAATCTGGCGACCTTAAAGACGAAGCTGGCAATGTCCTCAAAAAAGGCAGTTTTGCCCATCAAGCTGCCGTAACTGGCGATACGGTTGGCGACCCGTACAAGGACACCGCAGGTCCAGCCATCAACCCAATGATTAAAGTCGTCAATATCGTGGCGTTGTTGCTTGTGCCGCTACTGGTGCAACTCGGAAGAATTTAAGAATTTTTTGAAAGCTCGAGGCGTGAAGTCTCGAGCTTTTTTATTCTGGTGACAGTGTTAGCTCGAGAATCTGCGTAAATATCCCCAGCAGTTGTTCTACGACACTTTCATATTCTGGTTGGGCAATCACTAAACGGGCTGAGTCTAGGGTTAAAATGTTGCCTTCTAAGCGCATAAATTGCCATGCTTCGGCAGTGGTTACGCAACCATAGACAGTGGTTTCTATCCCTTCACGTTGATTGAGTTTCTGAGCCGCGACCAACTGAGCGGTGCATTGCCCTAGTCCTTGCTCAATATCAAGTTTCTTCGCCTCGAGAATAGATAGTATTGGAGTGCGAAGTAAGGATGGCAAGGCAATACCTTCAGCAATCAAAAAATCGCATTCCCCAACCAAACCAGATTCAGGTTCAACATCCAGCCTAGCGCCAGAGTAAATCATGATGCGTTTATTACGGCTACGAAGCGTCAGGAGAATTGGGGCGACAATAAATTCTGAACGGGCTTTTTCCGAACCGCCACGCAAAGCCAGTGGAATACCCTCGAGCAACTGTTCTCGAAGTGCATTTGAGAGCGGTTGAGGTGTAACTTCAGGAAATAATTCTTTGATTTCCACGGTTAAGGAAAAGCGTTTTAAGGCTTTCTCGAGTGTAAAATCAGTGTATGCCATAAAAACAGTCTACTCCACTGTCACTAGCTTGTCACTTGCTTATGCGCGTCATACGTCATACTGTGAGCCATGAATTTGCTCGAGTTTCGCCAAGAAAAAGACCAGTTTTTTAAGTCAAGAAATTCGCCTTTGCCAGCTTCCATTCGGGCTGTTTTTACGGGTTTGAAGTATTTTGACGAAAATCCAAACTTGCGGCAAACTGCGACTTTAGAACCGGATGCAAATCAAGAAGCGGTTTTGATGCAGACCAGCACAGGTTCAGAGCGGGTTTATTTGCGTTTAGGCTGGGTGAGTTTTGTGGTTGAAAACCTAAACTCGAGACTGGCAGTTTTTGTTCCCGAAGACCAAGCCGATTCAACTGAGCTTTTTATTCCTTTCAGAGATGCCAGCAGTGGATTAAAAACTTACGGCTCAGGGCGGTATCTCGAGGCACAGCGCAGTGGAAATACCATCAGTTTAGATTTTAATTTGGCGTACAATCCATACTGTGCTTACTCGGATGGTTGGTCTTGTCCGATACCACCTTTAGAAAATTGGTTAAGTGTGCCGATTGAAGCAGGGGAGATGTTACTTCCTCAACTCGAGCCAGTCTTGAGTATAGTTGTCGGAGGCGATGATGACTGATACTGCAATTGCCACTGCCGAAATCAAAAAGAATTTAGAACTTCACTTAGAAAAACACGAATGGGAAGCAGCATTGGGTAAATTAAAAGCCCTCGAATTGGTCGGGCAGTCAGACCCTGAACTCGAGCGGGCGCTGTTGTTTATGACCGATTTTCTGGATGCACTGCGAGCAAAAAATTATGCTGGGGCAGCTAAAACGTCTAGGGAAGGCTGGCAACGCTTAGGGGTTGTTGAAGAAGGCGTGGAGCTTGCGCTCGAGGCGTTACTGGAAGCCGAAGCCAATTGGCGAAATGGAGCAAATAAAGTCAAAGTTTCTTTGCAAAAAGCCGCACTGCACCCGATGACCAAAGCCGAAGCCGAAAATCAAATGGGGGTTTTAGAAGCTGTTCTCGAGAATCCAATTGCAGCCCGTACACATTTTCAAGCGGCTTTGGCAGCCGACCCTAGGCATTACCGAGCCATGACCAACCTTGGCAATCTCGAGCTAGAAGCTGGGCATTTGCAAGAAGCCGAAACCCGTTACCGCGAAGTGATTCGCTTAAACCCAGATTACAGTGTGGTCTACAATAATTTGGCAGCCGTGATGCGTAAACAAGGCAAGCGTTCTGAGAGCGTGGCGTTTCTTAAAAAATCCAATCAGCTTTCGGTGCGTGAAATTCGTGGCGACACCAAAGGAACGGCTGTGGGACGGGTACGCAGTCCATTAGCCGATTTACTGGCAAAACCAAATACCAAATGGTTTATTGCGGCAGCTTTTTTGATTGCGGCTTATTTGATTTATCGTCGGTAGTCGCTGGATTGAT
>JBEGTV010000322.1:0-3833 GCA_041179225.1 Deinococcota bacterium
TTGGGCTGCTCTGTACCACTGATGCTTGGCATATTTAAGACAATGCCAGATGCACCAGGATTAACAATATCAGACCAAGCAACTGTACCTTTAGCACCAGAGTCACCACGCACACCAGCACGGTATTTAATACCAGAGGCACTACCAAAATCTTCAACTGCCAATTGCCAGATTGTTTGAGCGCCAGCATTGGTGATACCTTTGGTCTCGAGCGGATAGTAGGCAGTACGAAGACCTAAATTCACATTTGGGGCAATTTTAGAAATTTTTCCAGCAGGAATGTTGTACTCAACTCGTAACCAAGAAGAAACATTGGCTGTAACGATACCCGATGGGAATGTAGCCGAACCATTTAGCGTACTCGAGTTAGAGGTTTGTACACTTAGTCTTGGGGCAAATGCGTCTGCATCAGCATTTAACTTGGTCGTGGTGTTAGGAAAAATTGGGACATTAGCAAGTGCTGCCTTACCAACAATTGTTCCACCTGCATTGCGTTCAATATATGCAACAGTCCCAATCAGGTCGTTGTAGCACATATCCAAATCAAATGGAATTGAAACATTAAAGATGGTAGTGCCAGCAGGTGAGGTCACACTCCTGAATGAGTTGGTCGGGCGGTAATCAATACCCGGTGCGATGTACACCATTTCACCCGTATTACCAATGCCAACGGGTTGGTTGATTTCTGCACGTAGCGTTCCATTGGCTGGAACTGGGGTACATTCATTTTGGAATCCTGGAGGTGTTGCCGCAACGAACGCATTCTTACGAACCACAATAATTGGGTTGGTGATGGTAGTTTTATCGTTAGAAAGCGGGACTATTCCAGTACCAAGGGTTGG
Source organism: Deinococcota bacterium (assembly GCA_041179225.1). Lineage (GTDB taxonomy): Bacteria > Deinococcota > Deinococci > Deinococcales > JAAFIG01 > JAAFIG01. The sequence goes on from JBEGTV010000322.1 coordinate 843, forward strand.
CACTGCTGAAAGTTGATATGGCAGAATCACATTGTTGACCGTGAAAGCACCTGTAGCATTAGCAGAAGCAGTTGACTTCAGGCTACCCGAAGCATCCAAAATGGTGATGTTGACACCACCCTCTGGCTTACCTGACCACTTCAAGACCGTACCATTGACGGTTACACCTGTAGCGGCTGGTGGGTTGATGGTGACATTGGCTGAACCTGTCACTGCTGGTGCGCCTTGGAGTTTTGCTGTGATTGTTACTGCCAACGATGGTGGAGTGACAGTGGCTGGTGGGGTGTAACTGACGGTTGCAATACCCGAGGTCAATACACTGCTGCTAACTGAAAGCGTACCGCCGCCTGTGGATGGGGTGATTGTCCACTCAACTGTACCTGTACCGCCCGTTGGGGTTGCTGTTGCCGTGTAAACCGCCGCTGCTGCCCCTGCTGTCAAGGTTGCATTTCCCGTGACTGCCAAACTTGTGGCTGGCGAGGGACCACCACCACAAGCAACCAATGTTGCAAATCCAAACGCCAATAACCCGAAAATCTTACTTTTCATGAACGCCTCCTATAGAGTCCCTGAGAAAACTTACAAAAAACTTACAAACCAAGACAATAGTTGCTGCCTCGAGATTAGTATACATGGCTTTTCAAAATTTGCGATATGAAACAATCAACAGCCGTCTTTCACAACTCAAACCAATATCAATAAATTAAACTCTGTTCAAACTTACTCATCAAATGTGATATTTCTCATGTTCAAAAATCACACCAATTCATAAAAGACTGTTTTTACGCCAATCTCGAGCATTATTTACTTTCGCCTCTAGCAAGTCTTTGCACAAAAGTAAACAATACAGCTTGTGGAACTCACCTTCTCGAGCCTCGCCAGTGCCATCAGTTGGCTATTTGTACTTTTAACCTACCAACAGTTTCGTGAACGAGGTAAAATCCATCAATTGCTTTGGACTTTGGGCATTGCCAGTTTTGCCGTGGCAGTCACAGCAGATACCGTGGCTCGAGCGCAAGGTGGGTGGCAGGAAAACGGCTACCGCATCTGGTATTTTTTTGGGGCAATGCACGGGGTAACACTGCTTGGGCATGGCACATTGATGCTCTTGAATAAACAACCTTGGACGCAGCGTTTGCTCGAGTTAATTGTGGTGATGATGATAATTAGTGCGGTAATTGTGCTGAATGCCCCAATAAATTTTAAGTTGCTCGAGACTCCTTTTGAACCTAAAGGTACAGCTTTTCCAGATATTAGCCAAATGGGTTTTGCCACTCCGCGTTTCTGGACAATCCCTTTTAATTTATACGGCACGTTCTGGTTGGTTGGCGGCGCACTTTACTCGAGCTTAACGCTTTGGCGTTCGCACCGCCCTCGAGCCATTGGCACATTGCTGATCGCCTTCGCTGGATTTGTATTGGCTGGAGTCTCGAGCCTCAACCGTTTTGGCATTGATTACCTTGAAGCCATTGGAAGGATGGTTGGCGTGACGATATTATTTATTGGCTTTTTATTTACGACCTTAGAACCGAGTGCCTTACCCAAAGTCAATCTACCAAAAATTCCACCGCTTGTACTGGCGGCTATTTCAGGCTGGGGACTGGCATTAGCGGCTTTTTTTCAACTCGAGCCGAGCGCATGGAAAGCCCTGATTGAATACCCCGGGTTGTTCTTAATCGCGGGCATTATTCTGGGGATGTTTTGGTTGGTCTTACAAAAAGCTCGAGCGCGAGCCAAAGCATTTACTGAATCGAAGGAATCATGAAATGGCACTTTTGGCTGGGCTTACCCAAGGATAGCGAACGCCGACTGGGTTTACTAACCCTGATGGGCAGCACCTTGTTTATGTGGGCGGGTTTTTTCGTGGTGATTCCGCTCCTCAGTCTGCATTTTGTCAATGGATTAGCTTGGAGTGCCGCTTCAATCGGTATTATTCTTGGGGTTCGCACCGTCACACAACAAGGTTTGGGCGTGGTCAGTGGGGTCTTATCCGATAAACTCGGCGCTCGAGGGTTAATCATTGCGGGATTACTGATCCGAGCAATAGGTTTTGCTGGACTTGCCTTAGTCTGGGATTTTTGGAGTTTACTGCTGGTGATTATCTTCTCGAGCATTGGCGGGGCAATGTTTGATGCGCCTAAAAACGCTGCTATTGCCGTACTTGCAGACCTTGAAACCCGCCCTAGGGTTTATGCAGTTTTTGGAATGATTGGCAACATTGGCATGGCATTTGGGTCTTTATTAGGCGTGTTGCTCTTAAAAATTGGTTTTGAAATCGCGGCACTATTGGCTGGGGCTATGTACTTTTTGACCTTTTTAGTGAATTTGCGGTACTTGCCGAACCTACAAATCTCGAGCAATCAAGACAATGCGCTCAATGGACTCGGCTTGGTGTTGCGTGACCGCCGTTTTGTTTGGTTTACTTTTTTACTGGCTGGGATGTATTTGATGTGGTCACAGTTTTCTTTGGCTTTAACGCTCGAGGCGACAAGGTTAGCTGGCACACCCGACGCGGTGGCATGGCTTTTTCTGGTCAATACAGGTATTGCTATTGGTTTGCAGTACAGCCTGACCGAAATTTCAAATCGTTACCTCTCACCTGTGCAAAGCCTGATGCTTGGCGTGTTGATTATGGCTTTTGCTTTGTACGGTGTGGCTTTCTCGCCCAGTATTTTATGGTTACTGATTTGCGTCGCCATTTTTTCGATAGGATCGAGTCTAGCCAGCGCACCGCAACAAGAAATTACAGCGAGACTAGCCAAACCCGAAGTTCGAGGGGCGTACTTTGGGTTTAGTGCGCTGGCTTTAGCCCTTGGCGGAGGGCTAGGCAACGTTGTAGGCGGCTGGTTACACGACTTTGGGACACAAATTGGCTGGCTTGGTTTACCTTGGGTTGTGATTGCCTCGAGTGGTTTACTGACCGCCCTAGGATTATGGTTTTTTGAACAAAAAAGCTCAGTCTGAAGCGAATAAAGCTCAGATTGAAGCCAC
>JBEGTV010000323.1:0-3824 GCA_041179225.1 Deinococcota bacterium
TTATTTGATCAAGAAAAAGCCTATTTAAGCCAATCAGGACAGTTATACGCCGAAGCTGGTGCAATGGCACACGGTAAGGTGTACACCTTTGGACCAACCTTTCGCGCCGAAAAAAGCAAAACCCGCAGACACTTACTCGAGTTCTGGATGATTGAACCCGAAGTTGCCTACAATGACTGGGAGGACAATATGCGCCTCCAAGAAGATTTTGTGGCGTATTTGGTGGGGCGCTCACTTGAGGAACGTAAAACCGAACTTGAAATTCTCGAGCGTGACATAACCAAGCTCGAGCCGAGTGCATCTGGCAATTTCCCAAGGGTTTCGTATACCGAAGCCATAGACATGATTGCCAAAGCCATCTCGAGCGGTAACTTGCCAGACGGTGTTGCTGCCGACACACAACCCGTGGTTTGGGGCGATGATTTTGGTGCGCCTCACGAAACGATTGTGGGCAGTTACTTTGACCGCCCCGTGATGATTCACAGTTACCCAGCCGCTATAAAAGCCTTTTATATGCAGCCACAAGCCCATGACCCACGCTTGGCGGCTTGCAATGATATGATTGCCCCAGAAGGCTACGGCGAGATAATTGGCGGGTCTGAACGCATTCATGATTACGACCTGCTCAAAGCCCGCATTCTCGAGCATGATTTGCCCCTCGAGCCATTTGATTGGTACTTGGATTTACGCAAATACGGTTCTGTGCCGCACAGTGGTTTTGGGCTAGGACTCGAGCGAACGGTAGCATGGATTTGTGGTGTGCCGCATTTACGCGAAGTGATTCCGTTCCCACGAATGCTAACGCGCATGAAGCCCTAGTGTTTTCAAAACCAAAATCCTCGAGTATACTTATTCTGGTTGATTCAACTAATTTGAGGTGTGTATGCAAAGAACATGGGCATTAAATGATGCAAAAACCCAATTTAGCGAAGTTGTTGAACGCGCTCAACTCGAGCCGCAAGTTGTCACTAAACACGGAAAGAATAAAGCTGTTGTGATGTCCTTCGAGGCATACCAAAAGTTACTTCCCAAAATGAGTCTGTGGGACATGCTCCGCCCAGCCAATCCTATCCTCGAGGATGACGATCCAGACCCGTTTGAACGGATTCACGCTATACCCCGAGAGATTAACTTCGATGACTAATATCGTGCCTGTGCTGTTAGACACCAATACTCTCAGTGAATTGCAACGCAAAACACCTGATGCTCGAGTCAGCGCGTGGTTTGATGCACAAATTCTGAATTCATCATTCATTTCAAGTTTTACAATTGCTGAAATTGAAATGGGTATTTATCAACAACGTGACCCTGAGAAAGCCAAGATTTTCCAAATTTGGCTCGAGACAGATTTACTCCCTAAATTTGAACATCGAATTTTGCCATTTGATACAGCTGCTGCCAGAATTTATGGACGTTGGGCAGGGGAGAGTCGCAAAAAAGGTAATACTTTAACAGTCACTGACACTCAGATTGCTGCGATTGCTTATGTGCATGGGCTGACAGTGGCAACGCGAAACACATCAGATTTTGCTTTGTTGCCTGTTCGTTTAGTCAATCCGTGGCTCGAGAATCCATGAAACTAATTTTTCTGTACGGCGCACCCGGCACGGGTAAACTGACCGTGGCTCGAGAACTGGCGGCTTTAACGGGTTATCGGCTTTTTCATAATCACTTAACAGTTGACCTTGCCAAAGCAATTTTTGATTTTGGCACTCCAGATTACCTCGAATATGTGCGGTTTTTGCGAGCCGATGCACTGGCTCGAGCCGCCAAAAACAATGTGGATTTGATTTTTACGTTTTGGTATTCAACGGATTCTACCTCGTCGGTTCGGCGTTATCAAGAAGCAATAGAACAAAATGGAGGAGAGGTGGCATTTGTGAAACTCTTTTGCTCGCCTGAAATTCTCGAGCAACGTGTCCTAAGTCCAGAGCGCAAAAATTGGAAAATCTCAAGCCTGAGCGGTTTACAAGCTGCCCTCGAGAATACCGACTTAGAGGCAGTTATTTTAGGTACAAAAATAGTTTTAGATACTTCTGCTTTTGAACCAACTGAGGCTGCCACTGAGATTGTTAAACGACTTTCTTTTTAAGGTTGTTTTAGCTTTTAAGACAACCTCTGAGTTGTATATATTGGTTTTTCTGCTACACTGTACCAATGATTCCGCCATTCCTGCCAAATGGCAATCTACCTGCTGGAATTCATACCACCACTTGGTCTGAGTTTGAAATGCGATTTGGCGTAACTGCTCACCGTCAAAAGTTGCTCGAAGGTCTAGCCCTTGCCATAGACAACTTGGCTTTGGCAGGTTGCTTGGAAATTTTTATTGATGGCAGTTTTGTTACTGCCGAACTCCAGCCCAACGACTTTGATGCTTGCTGGAATCCAGATTGTGTCAGCAGTAAGCTCATTGACCCTGTACTGATTGATTTTTCTAAGAAACGCAGCGCCATGAAAGCCAAATTTGGTGGCGAGCTATTCCTGATGACGTTGCCCGCAACTCGAGATGGAAAACCATTTATCCAATTTTTTCAAGAAGACCGTCAGGGAAAATCCAAAGGCATTGTTCGACTCGATTTAAGTGTTTGGAGGTCAATATGATTCGTAACCAGAGAGAGTACAAAATCACTCGGGCTAACCATAAGCGTTTTACCGATGCTCTAGTGGATTTTGATAGCAACCCACCCAAAGGCGATGCAATTTTGGTCAAAGCACAGCGCGATTCACTCCTAGCGCAACTCGAGGACTTAACTGATGAAATGCTGGCTTTTGAAGCGCTAAAAACCAGTCAACAATCGCTCCTTAACATCATTGAACTCGAGCAGTTACCTTTGCGTTTAATTCAAACTCGTGTGGCAGTCGGGTTGAGTCAAAAAAGTTTGGCATCAGCCCTTGGTGTGACTCCGCAACAAGTTCAAAAAGACGAAGCAAGTTCATATCAAAATGTTAGTTATGCAAAACTTCTACAAGTTGCTCGCGTTCTCAACGCACATCGAATAAATTAAGGTCATATACCACACAGTGGATTTGGGCTAGGACTCGAGCGAACTATGGATTTGTCGAGTGCCGCATTTACGGGTACAAAATTGAATGTGGACACGGCACTTCTCGAGCCACGGGCTGTCGCAGAGCGAATGATCCAATTCTTCTAAGCCAGTTGCTGCGTGAATCTAAGCCAATTCTGCTTGAGTTGGCTATTTTTAGCTTTCTAGGTTACGACTTTAATGAGTTACAACTTGACATTTTTAGTGCTGAGTTTTTGCAAAACGTACTTAAAAAAATGTGCAGTTATCTAATTTTAATTTGACACTTGGTTAAAAATACCGTATCTTCTTGCATCCGTACTGCTTAGGGATGTCAGTGCGTTCTCGAGTTTACTCGACAAAGGGGTGCTATGAAGAAACGGTTTTTAGTGGCTGGGGTGTTTGGTTTAACTGCATTGGCATTGGCGCAACAACCTAAAGCAGTGAAGTTCGCTTTGGATTTTACGATTCAAGGACCACAAGGTATGTTTTTGCTGGCAAATGAAAAAGGCTATTTGCAGCAAGAAGGGATTGCCATGACCATTGACCGTGGTTTTGGTTCTGGCGATACAGTACAAAAAGTCGCTGCTGGAACGTATGAAATGGGTTTTGGTGATATTAACAGCGCGATTGAATTTAATGCCAAAAACCCTGGTAAAGAAGTGATTGGGGTGGCTATGATTTATAATAACCCACCACATGCAGTGATGTCAGTTAAAGGCAAAGGTGGTATCAATTCCCCTAAAGACCTAGAGGGTAAGACCTTAGCTGCGCCTGCGGGTGATGCTGCACGGCGTTTAT
>JBEGTV010000324.1:0-3822 GCA_041179225.1 Deinococcota bacterium
CCACTGGCTTTTGACATCATCAAAGCCATTTGGGGCATTTATTTTCGCTTGCTTGGTTCGCGCTATATTGGTTTAGAACGCATTCCTAAATCTGGGGCTGCCATTATTGCCGCTAATCACATCACGGCGATAGACCCATTTGGTGTGGCACAACCGACCAAGCGACGTGTGCATTACATGTCCAAAGCCGAATCTTTTTTGCATCAACCGCTTCGTTGGTACATGTTAAGCGGCAATGCTTTTTCGGTGGAACGTGGCAAAATGGATTTAACCGCCATAAAAACTGCCTTGCGAATCCTGAAAAACAATCAGCTTCTGGTGATTTTCCCACAAGGCACACGCGGTGGGCAAGAAGTCAAAGGTGGAACATCCTTAATTGCCTTAAAAGCCAAAGTCCCTGTGATTCCAGTAGGCATTCATCTCGAACCAAATTGGTTTGGGGCTAAACGGTTTGTCTTTAGGTATGGCACACCAATTCTACCCGAAGGCACACAAGAAACCCATGCCAAAGCCCTTGAAGAAGCCTTACATGCCCTCGAGCAGCCACAATTAACCCACGGCGCATAACCAAAAAAAATTGTTTTGGTGTGCCAGCTAACGCTCTGGCTCGAGAAATCTGCTATGCTTATTAGGAATCATTCCTAATAAGGAGATTCCCATAAGGAGAAAACCATGCTTTCCACCGCTTTAATCCAAGCCCTACAAACACAAATCGGATATGAACTGAGCGCTTCGCAAACTTACCTTGGTATGGCGGCTTATTTTCATGCTCAAAACCTGAATGGTTGGGCAAAGTTCTTTGAAGCTCAAGCGGCAGAAGAACGCGAACATGCCTTAAAAATCTTTCATTTCCTGCTCGAGACTGGTAGCCCCGCTAAACTCCCAGCTATTCCAGAAGCCCCAGTGCAATACGCCAGCGCCCTTGAAACAGTCCAAAAGAGTTTGGCTCAAGAACAAGCGGTCACTAAGTCCTTTCAGAACATGGCAAGTATCGCCTTAAAAGAAGCTGACTTTACTGGTTTTGGTTTCCTGCAATGGTTTTTAGCTGAACAAGTCGAAGAAGAAGCTACCTTTGAGCGTCTGATTGCCTTAGTTGAAAGTGGTATCAATCTCTTCCAAGCCGAGGCGTTATTAAACTCGTGATTTAGCGTATACTCAAGAACAATGTTTCGACGTAAAGTAGCCGAACCCTCCGAGACCTTTGATTATCTGCGTGCCGCCCAAGAGTTATTGACTGCGCGGACACTCAAAGGTCTGCTTGAGAGCGCCATGAACAGCGCTATAACCCTTGCCCCTGCTGCCACCCGAGCTTGGGCAGTGATCCGTACCAACGGCACGGACAAAATAACGGCGGTTAAAGGTTACGGCAACGAATACCTCGGGGTGGAATTGGTTGGACCTTGGAACGATGGAACTTCAAGGTTATCTACCAATGCCAGTGGCGACTTTTTTAATCCAAACCTCCCCGAAGCTCGAGCCAAACTCTCCAGTATGGGCTTACGCGAATATAAACAAAGCCTTGTGATTCCCTTCAAAGACCGTGGCAGTGGCGTTCGCGGCGCAATGATGCTCGATAATTACGGCGGCGATTCTTTTGCCCCCAGCGCCCTAGAAAACCTGACCCGTTGGGGAAGTATTGTCACCAGTATTCTTGGCGGGTTTATGGACATGTCTAAGCAGCGTTCCTTGGCTTGGAATTTAACCCTAACTTTTGTTGAAGCCATCGAAGCCCAAGAATTTAATCAACTCGGACATGCAGTGCGTGTCACCAGTTACGCAATGGCAATGGCTCGAGAACTCGGTTTAACTCCCCCAGAACAAAGCGACCTTTGGTTCACTGCGATGCTCCACGACTTAGGGCGATTATCCGACCCGAGTGCCGATGAAGTTAGCCTTGCCAGCCTAGGCTTTAACCTGCTCGAGCGGGTCTCAGAACTCGAAGCCTCCCGAATTGCGATTCTGCACACCCACGAACGCTTTGATGGCACTGGTGGACCTCGCGGTTTACGTGGACAAGCCATTCCAATGTTCTCGAGAATTATTGCCATTGCCAACGCATTTGATATGCTGACCACTGACCGAGGCGAGGATTTGAATACCAATGAAGCCTTAGATAAAATCCGTGCTGAATCTGGAACACGATTTGACCCAGAAATGATTGCCAAACTCGAAGCGGTCTTAAAGCAACAAAAAGCCACCCGAGAACTCCAACAAGGCAGTTTATTCCCGACCACATAGCACTGACACAACTTTGTTAAGCTCTAAACAATGCTTCAAGAAGTGATTGGTTTAATGCTGCGCTTGGGGCTGACTGCCTTCGGCGGACCTGCGGCACACATTGCCATGCTGCATCAAGAGGTCGTGGTCAAACGGGCTTGGATAACCGAACAACAATTTTTGGATTACCTAGGATTGGTCAACCTCATCCCCGGACCAAACAGCACCGAACTTGTTATGCACGTTTCACTCGAGAAGGCGGGTTGGCGCGGACTATGGCTTGGCGGAATTGCCTTTATCTTGCCTGCTGCCAGTATTACCTTATTTTTTGCTTGGTTATACCAACAGTACGGCACAACCCCAATTGGCACAGGCATCTTAACTGGCGTTAAACCCGTGGTGATTGCTGTGGTTGCCCAAGCGATTTATGGACTACTGCGCCCAGCCCTGAAAACCGCAAGCCTGATGCTTTTGGCTGCCTTGACTGCCCTTGGGTATTTACTTGGTATTAACGAACTGGTTTTACTGCTGACACTGGTACTTGGGCATTTTTTGGTGACTCGAGCCAAACCGACACTGGCACTCGAGCCGATTAGCTTGGGCATGGTTTTTTTGCTTTTTCTTAAAATAGGCGCGACCCTCTACGGCAGTGGTTATGTGCTACTGGCATACCTGAAAAATGAATTTGTGACCCAAGGCTGGCTGACCGAACCACAATTACTTGCCGCCATTGCGATTGGGCAACTCACCCCGGGTCCTGTCTTCTCGAGTGCCACTTTTGTGGGGTTTCAAATGGCAGGGTTAAGTGGGGCTATCCTTGCCACAATCGGAATTTTCTTACCCGCTTTTCTATTTGTCTGGCTCACCCATCCGTTTCTCGAGAAATTACGGGCATTACCTTGGACAAGCCGAGTGTTGGATGCGGTCAATGCTGGCGCGCTTGGCTTAATGCTTGGGGTACTGGTTATTCTGACCCGAGAAGCGATTGTGAATGTGCTGACTGGATTGATTGCGGTTTTTTCGTTAATTGGTTTGGTGCGTTTCAAAATCAACTCCACATGGCTTATTGCAATCGGAGCTTTGCTTGGTGTGGTTTTTGGCTTGGGATGATTTGGTGTTTGAATTAATCTCAAATGTCGTACACACCTAATGCTAATGACAGGAGTGGTTCTAGGTTTTTTGTTTCTAAATATGTCACCATGCACAAAGCGTAATCTTGCTGAACGACCTCAAAGGCAATTGGACGCAAACCAAATTTAATCAATAACCAATTCATAAAGGCTCGGCTGGTGCGTTTATTGCCATCCTCAAATGGCTGTAACCCAATCAGGTCAGCATGGGTTTTTAAGGCAAGTTGAATACAAACCAAATCATAGTTGCTTTGATGTTCTTGCCCTTTCCATTCAAGCAAACAGGTTTGAACTTTCTCAAGAATTTTTTGTAAGCGAAGGGGAACTTCATCTTTGTGTGGTGAGCGCAAAGAACCATAGAAATTGACCCGATCACTCCCAAAATGGGGACTGCGATGCAAACCCGCAAAACCACGAACACCTGTAAAAATTCGTTTATGAATCTGACAAAGCAAACGAACACTGGAGTCTTGTT
>JBEGTV010000325.1:0-3822 GCA_041179225.1 Deinococcota bacterium
CGACAGCCCAATCCAGCATATCTTGGTGCGGCACGAACAAGGCGGAGGTCACGCTGCCGAAGGCTACGCAAGGGCAACCGGAGGGCTTGGGGTTTGTATGGCAACTTCTGGACCCGGTGCAACTAATTTGGTCACAGCCCTAGCTGACGCGATGCTGGATAGCCTGCCGATTCTGGCAATTACAGGAAATGTCCCCAGTCCATTATTAGGTACAGATGCTTTTCAGGAAGCCGATATTACAGGTATTACCATGCCGATTACCAAGCATAATTTCTTGGTTCGCAGCCCTGATGATGTCTCTAAAACTGTTGCTAAAGCGATTGCCATTGCCCTCGAAGGTCGTCCCGGTCCGGTGCTGGTGGATATTCCTAAAGATGTGCAACAAGCCCAAACCAATGCCGAAATTGTCCAGCCTCATGCTAAACCGCCACGACTCGAGCCGAACCCAGAAATTATTGCCAAAGCGGTTGCCCTGATTAAAAGTGCCAAGCAACCGCTTTTAATTGTTGGTGGTGGTTCATGCGATGCCGCACCGCAAATTCTCGAGTTTGCTAAAAAGACTGGTATGCCAGTCATCACCACCCTGATGGGATTGGGGAATTTTCCAGCTTCTGACCCGCAATGGCTTGGAATGCCCGGAATGCACGGCAGTGTTGCCAGTAACCGCGCCATTAGTCAGTGCGATGTGTTGATTGGGCTTGGAATGCGTTTTGATGACCGCGTGACTGGTAAAACCAGTCGTTTTGCCAAGAATGCCCAAATTATTCATATAGACATTGACACTGCCGAACACAACAAACTCATCCCAGCCTTTATTCCAATTCATGCCGACAGTGCGGCTGCCCTCGAAGCCTTGACCCACCAAGTCACGCATCTCGAGACCCCAGAATGGTGGGAAAAACTAAAAGACTGGCAAGCCCGTCAACCCAAACGCCCAACTTGGGGCGCTGCCGAAGCGATAAAAATGATCTCGAGCCAGTTAAACGGACAAGATATTGTTGTTGCCGATGTCGGACAGCACCAAATGCTAACCGCGCAACTTCATCCGTTTGAACTTCCGCGCAAATGGAGCAATAGCGGTGGGGCTGGCACAATGGGCTTTTGTTTGCCAGCCGCAATGGGGGCAGCCGTGGCGATTAACGCCCACGATGGCGGAGATGCTAAAGGCGTGCGGGTGATTGGCATTGCTGGTGACGGCTCGAGCCAAATGACGATTCAAGAACTGGCAACGTTGCGTAAATACGATATTCCAGTAAAATTTGCGATTATCAACAACGGCTACTTGGGCATGGTACGCCAATGGCAAGAAATGTTCCACAGCAAACGCTACAGCGAAGTGTATTTAGAAGACTCAAACCCAGATTTCCCGATTTTAGCCAGTGCTTACCGAATCCCTGGATTTGCCGCCGATAACGCCGCCGACCTCGAAAAAGCCATTCGCTCTTGGCTCGAGGTAGACGGACCCGCCGTTCTCGAGGTGCGAGTCCCACAAGAAGCCAATGTCTTCCCAATGGTTCCTGCCGGAAAAGGCTTGGATGAAATGTTAGACGACGACCCGAAATTTCTCGAGACCAAGGCACTTGTTCCAGCTTAAGCCTAAAGAACGATGTGTGGTAGGGCGAACACTTCTTGACCATAAACACGCACCTTCGGGCATGGTCGCAAGGTTCGCCCCTACGAAAATCCACAATCAACAGGAGAAACCAAATCATGAAACATATTTTTAGTGCTTTTCTTAAAGACGAACCTCGTGTTCTAACTCGAGTCACCAGCTTGTTTGCTCGTCGTGGTTACAACATAGATTCACTTTCGGTCGGTGCAACTGAAGAACGCGGTATCTCGAGAATGACCTTTATTGCCGAAGCCCCCGAAATTATGGCAGACCAAATTCAACGCCAACTCGAAAAACTCGAGGATGTGCTTAAAGTGATTAACCATGCCCATGAAAAGTTTGTAGACCGTGAATTGGTGCTGCTGAAAGTCAAAGTCTTACCAGAAACTCGACTCGAGATTCGGATGATTGCCGAGGATTTCAGGGCGCGAAATGTGGATGTCGGTTCTAAATCCTATGTTTTTGAAGTGACTGGTGACGAGGGTAAAATCACCGCGTTTATTCAACAAATGCGTCCATTTGGCATCATTGAAACCATGCGTACTGGTCGCGTTGCCCTTTCTCGAGGCAGCAATGCCGATATTTCCAGTCAGGTCTACGAAGGTATCAGCAACGCCTTAGAGCATCCACTTCATTCGGCTAAAGCCTAGGCATCACGCCCTCATTCAATTCCGCAGGAGGTTTTTATGAATCAAGAATCACTTCTCGAGCAAATCCAAGGCAGTGCCAGCAGTCTCCTCGAGATTATTGCGGATTTGAGAGCAGGGGAGATGACTGCCCTGCAACGCTTGCAAACCCAAGTGCTGACCTTAAATGCCGAAACACACCGTTTAGAAGCGGTTTTTGAAAGCCCGATTTACCTTGGTGGTTAAAAATAGATCACCCTCGAGTCTTAAAACTCGAGGGTGAATGTTTAGATGGTTGGAGCGACATCCACATCAAATAATTTTCTATTCCCACTCGAGAACGACCCGCCCTTCACAAGTGGCATGACCAATTCACCAAAACGGCGGCATTCATCCACATGCGGGTAGCCACTGAAAATAAAGTTGGTGATGCCCATGTCCACATAGCCTTGTATTTTGGCGGCGACTTGCTGAGGACTCCCAACAATCGCCACGCCTACGCCACTTCGAGCCATGCCCACACCCGCCCAGAGGTTGTCTTCGATAAAAAAGTCGTTTTTCTCGAGGGCAGCTTGCAGAATTTTAATTTGATTGCCTTGCCCTGTGCTGTCCACTTTGGCGTAACTTTTCTCAAAATTAGCCCGAACTTGCGGGTCTATCTTTGAAATCATGCGTTCGGCTGCTGCAATAGCTTCGCTTTCTGTTTCACGCACCACCACATGGGTTCTTAAACCATAACTGACTTTGCGCCCATACTCGAGGCTCAGTTCGTTCATGCGGTCAATTCGGGTTTGAATCATGGCTTTTGGTTCGCCCCAGAGCAAATACACATCGGCAAGTTCGGCAGCAATTCGCATGGCGGCTTCGGATGCCCCACCAAAGTACAACGGGATGCGGTACGGCGGTTTAGGCTCGAGTACACTGCCAGAGTATTTGTAATGCGCCCCTTCGTAATTGATAGCACCCTCAGAATCCCAGAACAAGCGCAATAATTTCATAAATTCGTGGGTGCGTTCATACCGCATTTCATGTGGGCTGTAATCGCCATACATCGCGTTTTCGGCAAGGCTCGAGCCAGTCACAATGTTGATTCGCACCCGATTTGGAAAGAGATTGGCGAGGGTCGCCACCATTTTGGCGTACATCGCAGGGTCAAACATGCCCGTGCGAACCGCCACCAGCAAGCCAGCGTTGCGGCTACGCGCCAAAGCTGCTGTTGCCACCGTGAAATTCTCGTGATAGCTGTGGTAATTCGTGGCAGTCAGCAGACTCGAAAAACCCATTTCACCAGCCGTGTCTATCAAGTTTGAGATATGCTCGAGGGTCGGTTGGCGCGGTGGGAGTTCACGAGTACCAAGGTACTCACCGTCGTGTTGGAGGACGCAAAACCAAAGAAAATCAAGTTCAGACATACAGTACCTTTCTTTAAGGAGGAGTTCTAAGTTAGTTTAGAAATTAGGCTCGAGAGTGTAATAATCTCGAGGTCAGGGCTTTTAATTCGAGTATCATTGGTCAGAAATACTTCACAGCCAGTCTCGAGGGCAGTTGCAAGGTGAATTGCATCTGGTGTTTTTAGGCTAGGTT
>JBEGTV010000326.1:0-3820 GCA_041179225.1 Deinococcota bacterium
GCGCCTCGTACCTGATAGTGTCCCCCGCAATAGTATACGGATGCCTGTGCCACTGGGCGAAACCTCGCTGTATGACTGGGCTGTTTTTAGGCAATTGGTAGCAGTCTCAGTCAGATTTCCAGTACCTGGATCACGGCAATTATCAATATCGATGCCGCAAATATCATCGGTGGCTACCAGAACAAACCCAATGCCCGAAAATCCTCCAGAATTGTAACTATCCCCAGCCTCGTTGTAAGTTGCCCAGGTGGTGGGATCATTAATACTAGCCTTGATTTTAGGATTTGTAGCCACAAATGGGATTTTTGTGGGTTTACCGTTTTGGCGTGGTGTTAATTTCCAAACTACCCAACGATTTAGCTGTTTTAGCTCATTAGGGATTTGCTCGAGTATTACGTCTAGGGGTGTCAAAAAAGCAGTATTGCTAGGATTTACCACAGAATTTGCGCTGCCAATGGTTCTGGATTTGGCTATGGAGTGTGGTAAAACTGAGGTAGCAGGTTTGCTTTCTAGAGTCCCCGTGCTGGCAGCACGGGGCGACATTATTTCTGCCCTCGAGATTGCCTTTCGAGAAATGCGATTAGCACACTTTTTACGATTATAATTCGTCTTCCAGGCAACGCTGGTAATGCCCGGGATCTAACCCATGCGCGAATTCGGTTGTGGCTCGCACCAACTATGGCTGCTGCCTCTGAAACGGTTACTGTAATGCATTCCACACCATCTAAATCAATTATTTTCATAGTAAAACCCCATCGTATTTCCAGCAAAAATGCTGGGTTGCAGTTAGGCTCGAGACCATCTCGAGCCGCCTCGCATTAATACGATGGGGCGTTCGGTACTATAGAATTTTGCCAAATCAATCGATAGTTATCACTGATTTGGCAAAATTCGAAATCGGTGATTTGGGACATCAGATTACTAGTTATCAGCAATTGTGATTGATCCAGCGCAAAAATACCCAAAATATTTTGTGCAACACGCAAAAAAACACGTTTCAATTTTTCCAGCGTTTTGGCTTGTGCTACAAAAATCTGCGAACGCAACAAATCGCATTGAGCAAAAAACTGGCTACGCACCCGCAAACAATAAATTGTAACAGGCAGGCTAAAAAAACACATCAGGCACTGCAAAAATGTAAATCTCGAATCCAAATGCGCCAACAGCGCACAAACACCCCACCCCACCAACATCGCTAAAAAAATAATGGTTGGCATTCTGATTTTTTGATTTGTTTGACGGATTTGTTTGCTAAATGGTGCGGACCAAAATGCAACGCCATCGGTAGGATTATCAGCAACCACCAACGGCAGTATAGCCAAATTGCCCATTGCTAGATTTACATGATTGGGTACAGATCGGGGCTGCACGAGATGAATAATAACATATAGGTGCGAGAATGTCAACTAATTTTTATCGTATCATTCACATTAATTACATTAACTATATAAAGTAATATATATTCTAGTAAAAGACTACAATCTCGCCAACCCAATCCCAAACATGTTCGACTAGAACTACCTACAAAAACCCATCCTAGAGTCCAATCAAACTCAAAACCATCAGTCCTACACCAACCCAACCAATAACACCAACGTACTTTTGACGCTGTTGGGCTTTGACTACCCACGCTTCTAGTTTTTGAATATGTTCAAGCAATTCCGTTTTGATTTGAATTTCAGTAATATCAACTCGAGCGCGAAACACAAGAAGCGGAACGGTTGTATTGACTCCCGTCCAAAGAAAATTACCAAGAATTAGTAAAACCAGTCCAAGTCCACTCAGCACCAACCATCCACCCGCGAGTTCAACGGTTTGAAGTTCATTGCGGACGACAGCGAAGAACATCAGACTACCCCATTGCCATTTGAATATTCTCGAGACTTGAGCTTCGATTTCCGCAATGCTTTCTAGTAAGTCGGCTCGAGTTGCTTGCAGGTCTAAAATACTTGCTGTTTCCGTCTTCATTTTGTCTTCTCCATATTTGGATGACCGTGAGCTAACCAATCTGCCCACATGTTCATGCCTGAAATAAAGTCAGGTTCAGCTTCGAACCTACAATTCACACAGCGAAAACTGTTCTGAATTCGGTTCTTGTGATCTACATGCTGACAATTTGGACAAGTTAAACTCTTGTAGTCACGCTCAAGCAATACCAGTTTTATACCTTGTCGCTCGAGTAATTCCTGAAAGTCAGGTAGCAGCGTTTTCCACCCTAAGTCTTCAATCACTTGTTGCTTCTTGCGGTACTGGTCTAAACGAAGCACATCCAAAGTCTCTGTGACCACAATTTGATAATCTCTGGCTACCTCAACCAATTTCTCGAGCATTGCTAGACGAACCTCACGACGGAAACGATCCTTTCTTTCGGGTAATAATTCCACCTCGAGTTGCTTCCTGAGTTCTGGCTCGAGAGTCTGGGATAAGAGCTTATTGATGGTATTCTCGCGTTCCTCTAAACAATTCCGAGGATGTAAATTCACCACATTGCCCCAAGAATCATGATTGAAAAACGTGGCAAAGTTCGTCCAATTAAAATCCACCACCAAAACTGCGTTTAACCCATTGATCTGCTCGAGCAATTGGGCTAATCCATGTTTTGAACCGATTTGTTGTTTTAAGATTTTCTCGAGCTTACCAAACCAATTCACTCGAGCTTCCAATGGGTTGGTGACGTTGCGTAGCATCTGGTTGAACTCGAATTGATTGTATGTTCGTAGCTTTGTTTTCGATGGTTGACACTGACTCGAGGAAAACTCTGTAAATTCTGTGAATAAACTGCTTTGCGTGATTTCATTGAGCATGTTCTGACTCCTAAAGTAAAAAAGCCACCCTGCAGGGTGGCAATAAAAAATCCCGATAAAACTCAATTGATCTCGAGTTTTATCGGGATGGCGATAAACGAATTTGGGAGTTGGCACTGGTTAATACTTTTCTGGGATTATCACCTCCTATAACTTATTTAAATACCTGTAATACCAAATTTATTTAGATAGTATTGAATCATCAAGCCAGCTAAATCCAGCTCGACCACGAACCCGTTCAGGATTCTGCATCAGAAAAGCACAACGTTCACACAAAACATCCTCCAAAGCATCCAAATTAGCAAAAACACGATTAGCTGCCACCTCACGAACCAAGGGAACAATCGTCTCAGCAAGAGATAACTGAGGTGAATACGGTGGAAGCGGTAATAGAATAAGGTTCTTAGGCAACTGAATTGTCAAGATGTCGTGGACTTGAAGGTCGGTACTTGAGCCTTAAACCAGCTTTCCTCGAACTCAGCAGGTGATTTGTAGCCAATCGTCGAGTGCAGCCGTTGACGATTATAGAACACCTCAATCCACTCGAACACCACAGCCTTTGTGACCTCTCGAGACCCAATAACCTTATCTAAGCCCAACTCGAGCTTTAATGTACCAAAGAAGCTTTCTACCACAGCGTTATCCCAGCAGTTCCCCTTTCTACTCATGCTCGAGACTCCATTAAACTTACCAACAGCCGTTTGGAACTCGAGACTCGCGTACTGAACACCACGATCAGAATGATGCAGCAGTCCATCACTTGGTTTACGAGTCACTCGAGCCATCTCAAGAGCGCTGACTGGCAGACTCGCCTCGAGACTCGTTCCCATTGCCCAGCCAACAGTCTTTCTCGAGAATAAGTCTAGGACTACAGCCAAGTACAACCAACCTTCACTTGTCGGAATGTAAGTAATGTCCGATGCCCACTTTGTATTCGGCTTTTCAGCACCAAACGCACGATTGAGTTTATTCTCAAAGTACCCAAGTGAATGCTTAGAATCGGTGGTTACACGGAA
>JBEGTV010000327.1:0-3806 GCA_041179225.1 Deinococcota bacterium
GCATACAAAGTCCACCGCCGACAAACAGCCAGCCACCAACGCGGTTGGCAGCGTACCAAGCGCGGTCAGAAGCCAGTGTCCAAGGTAGTCGCAGCCCTGCATAGGCATTTGGTGCAATCTTGGGCATTAGGTTGCCAAGGGCAATCAGTAGTACCCCAAGCCCTATACCAATCCAGCGTCCGTCGTCGAAACGCCCAGCCTGCATACCTTGGGCTATACTGAATTGCACCAATAAAAGCAGCAGCACCATGCTTATTTGTGAGACCTTGAGCATTTTTTTATTGGCAACTCGGGTGTCATTTTTAGCAACCCACCAAAGAACAAGACTCAGCACCACAATCATCATAGGCATTGAAAGCAGAGCAACACCCGCCTCGAGCTTGCTGCCAAAGCGGTCTGGATTGCCGTTGATGTCAAAATGAACTGGCACACGCTCGGGCAAGGGTAAATAACTCCAAATACCATACACGAAGCCCCACAACGCACCGCCAATGGTCAGGATTTGATTGGTTTTCATGATTCGCTCCTTTCGGGTTGTATTGCTTTCTGACCTGCGCTCGAGGGGTTTGTTCCAAAAAAGTCAAAGAGATGAGTCACAACTTCTTCAAAAATACTGGTGTTCAAGCGGTACATTATAGTCGTGCCAGTTTTACGAAATTCAATCAGGTCGGCAGCTTTGAGGACATTAAAATGACCACTGAGGGTGCTTTTGGAAAGCGCGAATAATTCGGATAATTCGCCAGCACTATGTTCGCGCAGACGCAAGACCCGCAGAATTTCGCGCCTTGTCGGGTCAGCAAGGGCTTTGAAAACCTCGTTCATGGCTGTATAAATTTAACCAATGCCTCAATCAAGCTGGGCGCAATTGGTAATTTGGGGTTGGTGTAAGCGGCATTTTGTGAAGCTGGTTCTAGTGTGGCGGTTTTTAAGACGTGATTGACATTCTCGAGCAGCACAGGCTGTTGTCCAACGGCTGTTGCAAGGCGAGTTGCATCTTTGACACTAACCTGAACATCAGTTGTTCCTTGCATCACCAAAACAGAAGTTGCAAGTTTTTTGATTTCTTCGGCTGGGTCGTACTTGATCCACGAAATTAAGTACGGCTGCACGCTGTCACGAAATAAAGCAGATGTAAGTTGGGCGGGGAGTGAGATGTCTTTGGCGGGTATGGTTTGTCCATTTTTGAGTACGGCTAAAACACGTTTGATCTCTGCTAATTGGGTGGTATTGACTTGGGGTGTCAGTTGCTCGAGCAGAATTTGGTCTATGGGTCTTCCTGCTCCTGCCAGACTGATAAAACCGGTGATTGCTGTTTTTTGTGCCGCGAGCATTCCCAATAAGCTACCTTCCGAATGACCAATCACATAGATGCTCGAGAAACGCTGGTCAGTTTTTAAGCCTTGGAGCATCAGTGCGGCATCATCAGAAAAATCGGTAAAGCGGGTCTGACTTTCGCTTTGTGTGCTGCTACTGCTGCCAATACCGCGTTTATCGTAACGCAGCGTCGCAACGCCTTTTTCGGCAAGGGAGGTGGCAAGGAGCGTATAGCTGTTGGGCTGAATCGGGCTACCTAAGCTATTTCCGTTTTGGTCGGTTGCTCCACTGCCAGCGATGAGCAAAGCTACTGGAATTTTGCCAGTTGTCGTTGGTATGGTCAATGTGCCTCGCACCACAGCATTTTCCCGCTCGAGTTTGGTGGGTTCAGTCTGGCTCTGGGCAAAAACACCCACTGCCAGTAAGGTAAGGCTGGTGATCAGAATTTTCATGATTGCTCCTTTATTTGGTATTTCGCCAAACACCAAAATAATAATGATAAACCAATCTTTTGTCAAGTTTTGGAGCGTCCAAAAAACCATTTCTCAAAACAGCAAATGGGTAAACAGTGGCTCAAGTCTGTACCACCCATGTGATTCTCGAGTAGAATGCAAGCCTAATGTTATTACCAGATTCTTTGAAGGGCAAGGTTATCCTTGTCACCGGCGGCGGCACAGGCTTAGGACGCAGCATGACCGAGCGTTTTCTCGAACTTGGCGCAAAAGTGGCGATTACTTCACGGCGCAAAGAAATGCTCGAGGATGTAGCCAAGGAAATGACTGCCAAGTACGGCGGCGAGGTTTTTACCACTGGTGTGGATGTCCGCGACCCCGAAGCCGTAAAACGCATGATAGATGAAGTCTGGGCGCATTATGGGCGAATTGATGGGCTTCTAAACAACGCGGCTGGCAATTTCATCTCACCGACCGAGCGCCTTTCGCACCGCGCCGTGGATGCGGTACTGGGGATTGTGCTGCATGGAACATTTTACTGCACCCTCGAGTTGGGCAAACGCTGGATAGAAGCTGGCATGGCTGGTACAGTCCTCAACATTGCCACAACTTATGCGGCTGGAGGCAGTGGCTACGTTGTGCCAAGCGCCGCCGCCAAAGCTGGTGTGGTTGCCATGACCAAAAGCCTCGCTGCTGAATGGGGCAAGTACAAAATTCGGCTTAATGCCATTGCTCCGGGTCCATTTCCGACCGAAGGCGCATGGAGTCGGTTAATGCCCAGTAAAGAACTCGAGCATTTGTTCGAGCGTCAAATTCCACTGCGGCGCATGGGCGAACACATCGAACTGGCGAACATGGCAAGTTACTTGGTCTCGGATTACTCGAGTTTTGTGACGGGCAGTGTCTTTACCATAGATGGTGGCGAAAGCGCTTGGACGGGTGGGGAATTCAATGTGCTGGATGAAGTCACCAAAGACCAGTGGGATATGCTCGAGGCGATGCGAAAGAAGGGTTAAGGCGCGAGTCGTTGTTTTTTCCAGACCTCACCCTCGAGATTGTAGGTAATACGGTCGTGCAATCTGGCGCGTCTGCCTTGCCAAAATTCAAAGTAATCTGGTTTTAACCGATACCCGCCCCAATGCTCGGGGCGGGTCATGTTTTCTGGGTGCTTTTGGCGTAAGTCTGTGACCAGTTGCTCGAGCGTATCGCGTTCGATTATTTGGCTTTGTGGGCTGGCGGCACTGGCAAGTTGGCTTTCATACGGGCGACTGGCAAAGTAGGCATCAGACTCTGCCCTCGAGACTTGTTGTAGTGTCCCTTCGATTCGCACTTGACGCTCCAAACTCGCCCACCAAAAACTGGCACTAGCATTGGCATTGGCAGCCGTGTCCGTGCCTTTTCTACTCAAGTAATTGGTATAAAAAACCAAGCCAGAATCTATGCCGCGCAGCAAGACCACGCGGCTCGAGGGGCGGTTGTTTCGGACGGTGCATATTGTCATGCCGTTCGGCTCGAGGATATTTGCAGCACTGGCTTCTTGTAGCCAAAGTTGTAACTGCTCGAGTGGGTTCTCCAGCAGCGATTCTTTTTCTAAAGTGCCTTGGGTGTATTCTTTGCGGGTCTTGAGGGGCTGCATGGCTTGAGTCTACTGGTTTAGCGTTTACTTAACAGTGCCATGAACTTCTTTAACTCGTCGGCTTGAACTCCACTTTTGAATGGATTGAATGGCTTGTTGTTCTGCATCGCATCAAATAAGGCTTTGGCTCGAGGGTCTTGTACTCCATTCGCGCCGGGACGTGTGCCAAAACCTCCGCCGAAGCCGCCTGCGCCTGCGGGTCTGCCACTAGCTGCACCTTGGGCTAGAGCGCCAACATTAGGAGCTTGTCCCGTGCCTTGTTGCGCTAAGCGTCTGGCTTCGGCGCGTTTACGGCGCTCTTCTTCTCTGGCTAAGCGGGTTTTATCCATCCAAATCAGTTGTTTGGCACTGACAAATTTGGTCTCGAGGGTATCTAAAATTTTGGTGGCATCTTTGGTGGCTAG
>JBEGTV010000328.1:0-3778 GCA_041179225.1 Deinococcota bacterium
TACCAGCCACGAAAATTTTAAGTAATCTATGTTTGTGATAAAACCAAAATAAACAAACAATTGTGAAAAAATAAACTGCCAAATAAACCCGAGCAGTACACCACCAATTAAGTTAGGGACAAAAAAAGTCGAACGAAAAATATCTTTAGCCTTTAAGTTTGAACTGACCAAAACAGCCAGTAAAAAAGCAATCAGGTTGGTAAAAATCATCACGCAAATCACGTAGCGAACAGTCAACCAGAGTGTTTCCCAGAGTTTAGAGTCACTAAAGGCATCAAGATAATTTTGCAAACCAATCATCACAAATTGAGCATTAAAAATCTTGGTTGTTCCGTCCCAATTGGTAAAAGTGAGAAATAAACCTGTTAAAAATGGAATCAATAAAACGGTGATAAAAGCAAAAAGCGGTACAAGCGCAAAAATTGCGAATGAAGCCAGCTTAGCTAAAATAGTTTTTTCTTGATACATGGCGCTCCTTGTTGCTCGAGGGAGTAGTTGTTCTATTCCCTCGAGTTTAAGTACCAGCTTATTTTTTAACGCTTTTCCAGAAGGCTTCGATTTCTTTTGCCAGCCCAGCACGGTCAGATTTGCCAGCCAAGTATTTTTGGATGGCTGCTCCCATAACCACTTGAGCTTCGGGTGGGTAGAGCGAATTCATCCACTCGAGGGTGCGTACTTGTTCAACGTAACTAAGAATTTGGCGCGACATTGGGTCGTTGGGTTTGGTTTTGAATGTATCAAAGACTGGAATAAATTTCATTTTGTTGATGTAATAGTCCTGACCGGCTTTGTCAAATACAAACCAGTTTAAGAAATCAATTGCACCAGTTTGTTCTTCTTTACTTGACTGCGAAGCATCAATCACCATATAAAATGGTACTCCGACCGAAATTTGTTTGTTGCCGTAACTCGAGGCAGTGTCGCTGATGGGGAATGGCAGTACCCCGTACTCGTTTTTGGCATTGATTTGCAATAAGTTAGGATTTGCCCAGTTGCCCATAAACCACACGCCAGCTTTGCCTGTGCCGATGGCTAATGCGCCATCGTCGTAATTGGCAGCTAAAGGTGAGGCTTTATTTTGATTAAATTCGCGCAGCATGTCTAGTGTTTCCACCCAACCCGTAAAAACGCGGTTGCTGAGTAAATTAACCTGACCTGCTTTGAGATTTTCGATAAACTTAAGGCGGGTATTGCGGTTTGAAGATTGGCTCGAGAAGAATTTATTGGTCATGTGAGCGCCTAAAGACCAATCCATCGGCGAGATGTGCGAACCAGCCACGCCACTTGCTGCGACTTTGGTCAGCAGATTGCGTAGGCTCGAGCGGGTATTGATGCTGTTAGGATCAAAATTTGAGCCTGTGGCTTTATCCAGAACACCTTTATTGTACAGTAATCCAAAGGCTTCGACGGTCAGCGCCATACCGTAAACCTTGCCGCCAACAGTCACAAAATCGCGTGTGCCTTTGAAGGCGCGTTTATTAAAATCTGCGTTGGTCACATCGAGCAGGTTCTTTTGGAAACGAGGAAATTCTTGCGACATGCCCATGATTGTTGGGGCGTTGCCCGAAGCGTACAAAGCCGTCATTTTTTCAGATGGATTGGTGTCAAGTGGGATACTGACCACTTCGTATTTGCCCTGTGAGGCGTTGTAGGTTTTGATGGCATCAAGAAATTCTGGGGCGATTTCTGGTTTGAGTGTGCCTAAAACCGTGACTTTGACTTTGGCGCTTTGGCTCGAGGCAACTCCAGCCACGACCCCAGCGATACCAAAAGCAATGGCAGCTATAAAACGTTTTTTCATGAGAGTTCTCCTATAAAAAGAATTGGGCTTGAGACGATTACAAAAATGAAAATTGTCTTACATGACATCACCGTTCCTTAGATATACATTGGCTTCGTAAGCTCGCAAGTAAAGGCTTGTGTCTGGCTCGAGATAGTTTGTGGTCTGCGGATAATTGCTGTGCAGCAGGTTCATTGGGGTTTTTAGAAAGTCAAGGTATATTTGAATAGCTTCTAAGCTAAAATTCAGTAAGACCAAGACTTCTTGTTGGTCTGTGACTCTGGTATAGGCATAGACTTGAGGATGGTCTGGTAAATAGAGTTGGTAACGCCCATCAATAAAAACAGGGTGCTGTTGGCGCAATAAAATTAAATCTCGGTAATGCCAAAAAATCGAATTGGGGTCGTCTAAAGCGTTTTCGACATTGATGCTCAGGTAGTTGGGATTCACACCAATCCAAGCCTTACTTTGGCTAAAACCTGCCATAACTTGGTTATTCCATTGCATGGGTGTCCGAGCGTTATCTCGTCCTTTAGCATGAATCAAACCAAGGATTTTTTCGGGGGGTAGCCCTTTAGCCAGTTGTTGTTGGTAAAAATTATGGCTGTCAATGTCTTTGTATTGTTCTATCGAATCAAATTGCACATTGGTCATGCCAATTTCGTCGCCTTGGTAAATATAGGGCGTGCCTTGAAGGGTCAGTAAAAAAGTAGCCAATAACTTTGCCGATTCGAGACGGTGTGTCTGGTCATTGCCAAAACGTGAAACGCTGCGTGGTAAATCGTGGTTCGACCAAAATAAGCTGTTCCAACCTTGGTTATAAAGGGCTTCTTGCCACTGACTGGTGCTTCGTTTTAAGTCTGTTAGCTTCCACGGACGATGTGTCCATTTAGGAGTCATGGCGTTTGGGTCGCAATCAATTTGCATCTGTTCAAATTGAAAAATCATGTTTAGCGCCCCAGTTTCGTGGTGGGTGTACAGCACACCTATTTCTGGGGTGACTTCGGGGGTTTCACCAACCGTCATTAGGTCGTGATGGGTTAAAACTTGGTGTTTCATTTCGGCTAAATACTCGAGTAAGTTCGGACCGTTCAAAAAAAATTCTGAAGCAATTGGAAATGGCTCAGTCGTGTCAACATCTGGAAAACTGGTGACTTTAGAGAGCATATTTAGGGTATCGATCCGAAAACCGTCCACACCTTGCTCGAGCCAAAAATTCATGATTTGATAGACTTCTTGGCGCACTTTTGGGTTATCCCAGTTGAGGTCCGGTTGATGCTTAGAGAACAGGTGCAAA
This sequence comes from Deinococcota bacterium, assembly GCA_041179225.1. GTDB lineage: Bacteria > Deinococcota > Deinococci > Deinococcales > JAAFIG01 > JAAFIG01. The sequence goes on from JBEGTV010000328.1 coordinate 3,078, forward strand.
TAGTATTCATTGGTTACTTGGTCATAATTCCAAGCCGAACCGCCAAAATGAGACCCCCAATTGCTAGGCTCAGCCCCGTTTTTTGCTGGTCGCCAAAAGTAGTAATCGCGGTACGGGTTGTCTTTGGATTTTTTCGACTCGAGAAACCACGGGTGCTGATCGGAAGTGTGATTGACCACTAAATCCATGATTAGTTTCATCTTGCGGGCATGAAGCTGGCGGACTAAGTTTCTAAAGTCCTCGAGCGTCCCAAATTCCTCGAGTACCGTGTGGTAATCGCTGATGTCATAGCCACTGTCAAAATTGGGCGACTGTTGAATCGGGCAAAGCCAAATCACATCAACGCCAAGAGTTTGTAGGTAATCAAGTTTCTGGCTAATTCCAAGCAAGTCGCCGATACCGTCATGGTTGGTATCAAAAAAACTGCGTGGATAAATTTGATAAACAACACTTTTTTTCCACCAAGACATAGGACACTCACTTTCAAAGGGTTTAGAAAATCGATTCACTAAATGGAAATGCGCTAAATTGAGAGGTGAATCGTTTTTAGAAAATCGATTCACTTACTGTATCATAGCCTTCATGAAAGTCAAGCCCCCAAGTAAACGCGCTACCTTAAAAGACATCGCCCATCATCTCAGGGTCGCACCAAGTACAATTAGCAACGCCTATAACCGCCCAGATAAATTGTCGAAAGAACT
>JBEGTV010000329.1:0-3776 GCA_041179225.1 Deinococcota bacterium
TCGCGTATTGAAGGAAATATATCGGCATCGTCGGAAGCGTTTTGGAGTGCGAGTGCATTTGCTGGCTGGATTATACAACGCCGATTTGGGGAATTCAGAATGACTTTCGCTCAATAAAAAAGCGCAGCCTAAAACTGCGCCTCTTCTCGAGCCAACCTTATAAACCAAGGGCTTTTTTGGTCAGCACAATAATATCTTCCATCGTGTCAGCTACTGGCACATTGGCGTTTGCCATTGCCTCGAGCTTGCTTTCGGCTGTACCAACATTGCCCATAATAAGCGCTCCAGCGTGACCCATGCGTTTACCTTTTGGCGCAGTGCGCCCACTAATAAAAGCAATCACTGGTTTTTTCATGTTCTTGCTAATCCACTCGGCGGCTTGTTCTTCGTCTGCGCCACCAATTTCACCAATCATGACGACTGCATCAGTGTTTGGGTCTTCGTTAAACATTGGCAGTAAATCAATGAAGGTCGTGCCAATCATTGGGTCGCCACCAATACCAACCACGGTGCTACAACCAATGTCGGCAGCCGCCAGCATCGCACTGGCTTCATAAGTCAGTGTGCCGCTTCTCGAGATCATACCGACCCGACCAGCTTTGAAGGTACTGGCGGGCATAATGCCCAGTTTGCATTCGCCGGGAGTGATTAAACCGGGGCAATTTCCACCAATTAAACGCACATTGGGAATGGATTTAAGCTCTTTAACGACTTTCATCATGTCCAGAACTGGCATTCCCTCGGCGATATTGACAATTAAAGGAATGCCCGCGTGGGCTGCCTCGAGTGTCGCGTCGGCGGCGGCGGGAGGTGGAACAAAAATAATACTGGCATCTATGTCTGGATGAGCCGCTTTAGCTTCGGAGACACTGTTGTACACTGGGATGGTTTTACCCATTAAGCTCAGGCTTTGACCGCCTTTACCGGGGGTGCTACCAGCCACGATTTGCGTGCCGTACTCGAGCATTTTCTCAGCGTGATAAGCCCCTTCGCGTCCAGTGATGCCTTGAACCAAAACCTTGGTGTCTTTGTTGATTAAAATGCTCATTGTGCAGCCTCCTTGACAACGGCTGTCGCAGCTTCCATCATGGTTGGATAGATATTTATTGGCTTGTCTTTTAAGAGTTCATTGGCTTCGGCAACTGCCGTTCCAGCCACGCGCATGGCAAGCGGTTTATTCAAAATCCCTTCCTCGAGCGCCCGAATCACACCTTTGGCTACTTCGTCAGCCCTTGTAATCCCACCAAAAATGTTAATCAAAATGCCTTTGACATCTGGGTCTTTGCAAACCAGTTTGACGGCGTTATAGACAATTTCGGCTTTTGCACCGCCACCAATATCCAAAAAGTTCGCAGCTTTGCCGCCGACCCTCGAGACGACATCCAAGCTGGTCATGACCAAGCCTGCGCCGTTGCCAATCACACCAATATGCCCGTCGAGTTTGACGTAACTAAAACCAAAGGCTTTGGCTTCGACTTCGAGTGGGTGTTCGGCTTCGGTTTCGCGGAAGGCTTCAAGGTCTGTGTGGCGATACATGGCGTTGTCATCAATGTCTATTTTTGCGTCAGCCGCAATCACTTCGCCTGTGGTGGTAATCACAAGCGGGTTAATTTCAGCCAAGGTTGCGTCTGAGCCAGCACAGGCATTCCAAAGCCCGACCATCATGGCGGCAATTTTATTGAGGTTGCCCTCGAGACCAGCGTCCAGAGCAATCTGACGAGCTTCAAAGGCACGAAGTCCTTTAATTGGGTCAATTGCAAAGCGGGTAATCGCGGCTGGGTTGGTGGCTGCCACCTCTTCGATGTCAACGCCGCCCTCTTTGGAAACCATTAAGGTAAAGGACTGTACATTGCGGTCATGGATTAAGCCGCAGTAGTATTCCTTGGCAATATCCACGGCTTTTGCGACCAAGACTTTTTTAACAGTTAAGCCCTTGATGTCCATACCAAGAATCGCTTGGGCTTTTTCAAAGGCATCATTGCCGTCTTTAGCCAGTTTAACCCCGCCAGCTTTACCGCGCCCACCAACATGCACTTGGGCTTTAATCACGGTCAGGGAAGCGTATTCATTGGCAATCGCTTTGGCTTCTTCGGGGGTGCGGGCGATTTTACCTGGTGGGACTGGCACGCCGTAACTCGCCAGTAATTCCTTCGCTTGGTACTCGTGAAGTTTCATGATCCTCCTAGATGCCGCTTGGGTGTCTCCCAACGGCACAAACCTTGAAAGTTTACACCTTTGTGACACTCGAGAACCGTTGTGCCTGTCACGGTGACAAAATGAAGGTGGCAGCTAAAAACTCAAGCAGGAAATTCTTGCAGTAGAATCTTGGAAGTCTTAAAAGGAGTTTTTATGCCAGTCAAAGTTAAACTCGGTCAAAACAATTACGGTAAATCCGATGTGCGCTTATTCAAGGTGTTCAGAGACTCGAGCCGCCATGAAATTAAGGATGTCTGGGTGGATGTTGCCATGCAGGGCGACTTTAACGCGGCGCATGTGCTGGGCGATAACACCGATTTACTTGCCACAGATACTGTAAGAAACACGATTTATGCCCTCGCAAAAGATGGCTTAACTTCGAGCATCGAAGAATTTGGCAAACACTTAATAACGCATTTTGTGAAAGCAGGACCGAAAGTCTCCAGTGTCCGAGTAAAACTGCTCGAGCATCGTTGGAATCGAATTCATGAGCATGGTTTTGTGCGTGATACTGGCAAGCACACCGCCACAATCGAAGGTGATGGGTCTAATTTTATTGTCTCGAGTGGGATTGATGAATTATTTGTGCTGAAAACCACCAATTCGGGTTGGGAAGGGTACTTATTCGAGCAATTTACAACCCTCCCAGAGACCAATGACCGTATTCTTGCCACGGTTGTGACAGCGCACTGGTTGTACAACACGCCAAATGTGGATTACGACGCTGTTTGGAATAAGGTCTGGCAGAATATCCTAAGCACCTTTACCGACCATTACAGCCCAAGCGCCCAGAACACGCTCTACCGCATGGGTGAAGCGGTCTTAAATGCTTGTCCTGAACTCGAGAAGATTCATTTTAGTTTTCCGAATAAGCACCATATTCCCTATAACTTGGAGCGTTTTGGAATGCAGAACAACGGGCAGATTTTTCATGCCGATGCCGAACCATTTGGGCTAATCGAAGGTTGGGTGGAACGCGAATGAATGCGGGCTTAACCACACATGTTCTTGATACCGCAAATGGTAAGCCTGCTTCTAGCGTGCAGATTCGTTTGTACAGACTGGAACAGGGTACTCGAGAACTCCTCAAAAGCACCATCACCAATAGTGACGGACGCACCGACGAACCACTGATTGCACGCGGCAGTCTCGAGACAGGGCAGTACGAGCTTGTCTTTGAAATTGGGGCTTATTTTGCACTTCCAGAACCACGTTTCCTCGAGACCATCCCGATTTGCTTCTTCGTTACCGACGTTACCGCCCATTATCATGTGCCGCTTTTGGTCTCGCCGTGGTCGTACAGCACCTACCGAGGCAGTTGATTGTATAATGAAAATTGCAGTTATCTCTGATGTTCACGGCAACCTTTACGCACTTGAAGCCATTCTCGAGGACATTCAAACCCAAGCTGTGGATGAAATTATTATCGCTGGTGATACAGTCAACATTCATCCGCACTCGAGACGATGTTTTGAGACCGTGATGGCACTTGGTTGTCCTGTGCTACAAGGCAATCACGAAGAATATGTGTACTCGGTTGGACAAAATCCGCTACTCGAGCAAGAACGTTTTCTAAGTGT
>JBEGTV010000330.1:0-3757 GCA_041179225.1 Deinococcota bacterium
ACCATGTTTTTTAGCGGCGGCACTAATCGCATCGGTAATCACACCCGGTTGCGCTCTGGCAATCCGTTTTATTCGGTCAATCTCGAGCCGAGTCATGCGGTTGGTGGCAATCATGATGCAGTCCCCAACAGGCACAGCCCCACCCGACAACCCACTCGAAGCGCCACGCGGTACAACTGGAAAACGGGCGGCATTACAAATTTCTAAAGTAATCGCCACATCTCGAGCCGATTCTGCCAGCACCACGGCTTTTGGGGCAGGACCTTGTGCAATCGCATCGTAACGATAAAGAAGTGTATCGGTCAGTTGGTCACGGACTTTATTGCCAAGGGCGCGTTTTAAGGATTCAGTAACAGCCAGCATAGGATTAGTCTACCGTGGTTGCGCTGATTAGCAAAAATTTTGGGTTAAACTAACCTCATGCTCACCCCTCAGACCCTCGAGACTGTACGCCGTGTCTCCGTGGGAGTTCGTACCCAACCGTTGCTGACCATGTTTGGTTTGATGTTGACTGATGCCTTAGCAATAATTTTAGCGAACAGCACCAGTGTGATTTGGCGCTGGGTGACAGGTGGCTCGTTTGAATTCCAAACCTACATTGCCTTGTTGCCTTTTTTGGGACTTTTTATTGCTGCCTTTGCCGCATTTGGACTCTATCAAGGCTCGGGCTTAAATCCAGTCGAAGAACTGCGCCTTGCCACACTTGGCATTACTTTGGTCTATGCACTTTTGGGGGCGACCAGTTTCTTCTTACGCGCCGCCGAATTGTACTCGAGGTTAGCCTTTATTGTTGCACTGCTCTTAAGTTTACTATTTGTTCCACTGGCTCGAGCCATAATTCGAGGATTATTTGCCAGAGCCGCATGGTGGGGTGTCCCCGTAGTGATTCTTGGGGCGGGCGAAACAGGCAGAATTATTGCCCAGAGCCTACAAAAACAACCTGGACTTGGCTTAAAACTGGTGGCTTTTTTGGATGATGACCCTAGCAAACATGGTGAACTTGAGAATGTCCCTGTGATTGGCGGACTTGAACTTGCCCCAATTCTTGCCGAACGTTACGGCGTGCGCCATGCGCTGCTTGCCATGCCCGGGGCAAAACGCGAGCGCTTACTCGAGATTATCGAAGAATACGGCTCGTTCTTCCCAAGGTTGTATTTAGTGCCAGATTTACTTGGGGTGGCTAGTCTTTGGGCAAGTGCTAAGGATTACGGCGGACTGCTGGCGCTCGAGGTACGCCAGAACTTACTGCAACCACTCTCGAAACGGGTCAAACGAACAATGGACTTGACACTGGTGTTAATGACCCTACCTTTGTTACTTCCATTAACCATTTTAATTGCCATTACTATTCGTCTCGAGTCTAAAGGTGCAATTTTTTTTACTCAAGAACGCCTTGGGCGTGGCGGGAAAACCTTTCGAGCCTACAAATTCCGCAGCATGGTTCAAAATGCCGAGGAAGTCCTCACTACTTCACTTGAACAAAATCCTCTCCTGCGTGAAGAATGGGCAAAAGACCAAAAGCTCCGACACGACCCTCGAGTCACCAAAGTTGGTTGGTTCTTACGAAAAACCAGTTTAGATGAAATGCCGCAACTCTGGAATGTTTTTCTTGGCGAAATGAGTCTGGTCGGACCTAGACCAATTGTTCAAAACGAAATTATGCGGTACGGTGATGCTTTTAAGCTCTATACTAAAGTCACCCCCGGTTTAACCGGCATGTGGCAAGTCAACGGACGAAACAACACCACCTATGCCGAACGTGTCCGCTTTGATGCCTACTATGCTCGGAATTGGAGTGTTTGGCTCGATGTTTACATTCTTGCCAGAACTTTTAGGGCAGTTATTCGGGCTGAGGGCGCGTACTAGCTTTAGCTGCCTCGCGTTGCCAAAAGTGAGGTTGTAAACTCATGCGTTTTTTCCACGCCAACGGCAACCTGTCTTCAAAATACCCAAGTCTATACCCAAGCCATTTTGCCCCAAGCTCGAGAACGGCTCGAGGAAACCATAACCATGCTTTTTCTTTGGTTAAAAAAGCAAATTGCGCCTTGGCAAAACGTAACCCTTCACCAGATGCCTGAGCGCCCCCTAAAGTATCCCCAGCCCTCGAGTAACACGCTCCAATGTCAAAGTAGCGCTTGAACTGCTGCCAAGGGGTGTAATCGTGGGTATGCCACACTTGAGCTTCGGCACAATAACCAATGGCATAGCCGGCTTTGAGGGCTTTAGAAACAAACATCACATCTTCGCCAAGAATGACATTTTCGGGAAAACCACTGAGTTCCCAAAAGACATCGGCTTTATAGGCAGCAGCAGCATTAGAAAACGCCACATCGCGCACCGAAAGGGTTTGCCCCACCTCGAGCTTACGCACACTTGAGGATTCTGGAAACCTGAACTCGCGCATAAATCGCTCGAGTGGGTTTGCGTTTGGCGTGGCGCGTTGCTTGGCGTATGCGGCAACGACTACGCCATCACGAATGGGCTTGGTTAATTTCTCGAGGAAATCTGAGTGGGCGGGTAGGGCATCTTGGGTTAGAAAAACCAAAATATCACCTGTTGCCAGTTTTGCGGCTCGGTTGCGTGTGCCGCCGTGGTCAAATTCAACCCTTGGGATAACTTCAACTCGAGCGCCGAGGTTTTGGGCTATTTGGGCGGTGTTGTCGGTGCTGGAGGAATCTATAACGATAATTTCCATCCCTTTTCGTTCCTGTACACTCAGGATACTCATGATCTTTGACAAGTGCGCTTTCCCATTTAGGCTTGGAATTATGACGGTAACGCTCATAACTCTCGTTTTTTGATTTCAAATTTAATTGCTTTTGCAATTTGCAATGCAAAAAATCGAAAAGAAAATATTTGCTTAGTGTCTTTATAAATAAATTCGAGTATTTTATATAAATCATCTAACATTCTTGTCGGAATGAGTCTAAAATACTGAATCATTCTACTTATTTTTGTTGTACTAAAGTCTTCGGGGTGTTTTTTAGAAAATGTCAAATAGTTATCTAACGCATCAATTGATCTTGTTAAAAAAATTTCTTCTTCTATCAATCCTAGATGTGTAACTGTATTTTGAATGTGAAAAATTTCCAACCCTTGCTTGTGAATTGTTGCAGCCCAGTCTAAATCCTCGTAGCCATAACCTATGTAACTTTCATCAAATGGAAATCTCCTAGCAATCTCTTTTTCTATTAAAAAATTTGAACTCAAAAAACTTTGCCAACTATGCTTTATGCGATTTTCAAGGTTTTTAACATCTGTTTTTAGACTAAAATTATAGTAAAAACTATGTTTTTTGTGAAGAATTTTAATTTTTTTGTAACTAATTCCACCACAAATTATTTCTTTTAGATTATTCATATAATTTTCGATAAAACTATCATCATCTGGAATTACGTCACAGTCTAAAAACAATAAATAGTCACCATTTGCGATTGTGGCGAGGTGGTTTCTTGCGGCTGAACGTCCAAGATTTTTTTCAGCCAGTAAATAGGTTGTAAGTAGATTTTCAGATACCCACCTTCTATTTGATTGCTCAATAAGTTTATTATTTGAACAGTCATCTAAAACTATTATTTCCACTTTCTCTTGGAGATGTTTAAAAATGATTTCTTCTGACAAGAAAAAGATTAAATCTTTTATATCAAAATTATATACAGGTATGAGTATTGAAATTTTCATAATTTTCGCATTAAATTTAATATATTGCGACGAATTAAACGAATTAAATCAATAAAAACAGAAAAAGAATTTGGAC
>JBEGTV010000331.1:0-3749 GCA_041179225.1 Deinococcota bacterium
ATAAACCCAGCACCTCAAGCGCCATACTCATGGTGTTGGCAGTGTACTGACCACCACATGCCCCCGCGCCCGGAATGGCAACCCGTTCAACAGCATCAAGTTCGGCATCGGTAATTTTACCCGCCGCGTGTTGCCCAACCGCTTCAAAGACACTGACCACCGTCAGGTTCTTATCACCAAGGCGACCCGGCGCGATGCTCCCGCCATACAAGACCAGCCCCGGAACATTCGCCCGAATTAAACCCATTGCACCGCCCGGATTGGTTTTATCGCACGCCACAAGTGCCACCATTGCATCGTACATATAACCTTGAGCCACCAATTCCACCGAATCAGCAATCAGTTCCCTCGAGACGAGACTGGCTCGCATTCCCGGTGTTCCCATGCTGATGCCATCGGAAATAGCAGGCGCACCAAATTCAAACGGATGAATCCCAGCTTCTTTGCAACCTTCTTTTAAGTCTTGGGCTAAATCTCGCAGATGGAAATTACACGGCATACCTTCAGTCCATGTGTTAATAATCCCCACCCACGGAATCTTAAATTCGGCATCGGTAATACCAATCGCACGAAGCATGGCTCGAGCGGGGGCTTGTTGCGGACCTTGTTTAATCGTATCGCTTTTCACATCAGTATTCTAACAGGCTAAACTAAAGCCGTGAACATTCACCGCCTAACCCTCGAGACCCCGAATTTAGAAGCCCTCAGAATCTTTTATGGTGATGTCCTCGAACTACCCGTGATGCTCAAAAGTAATCAATTGCAAATTAAAGTCGGCTCGAGCGAACTGATTTTTCTCGAGAAGCCAGAATCAATAGCTAAGTACCACTTTGCTTTCAACATTCCCGAACAACAACCCAATGCCGCCAAACAATGGCTCGAGGCTCGAGTAAAAATTGTACTAGACGACTTAGACTGTATCGCAGATGTTTCAGACTGGAATGCCCACGCAATGTATTTCTATGACCCAGCAGGCAATATTCTCGAGTTAATCGCACGACACGACTTAAATCATGAAATTATCGAACCATTTAATTCAAATGGATTATTGAATATCTCAGAAATTGGCTTGGCAGTTCCTAAAACAAGTGAATTTGCAACTTGGCTCGAGACTCAATTTGAAATTCCTACCTACCAAAAGAACACCAACGATTTTATGCCGCTTGGCGATGCCAACGGATTAATTATTGCTGTTTTGAGAGGACGTGAGTGGTATCCGAATACTGGAATTACTGCCGAACCTTTCTACACCAAAATCGAATTCGTGGGCGCAAGTGATTCAAGTCCTACGCTTCAATTTTTGAGTTTACCGTATTGGTTCAAAGGGGTCTGATGCAGGATTTAATTTTGCATCTTCAAACGCAACTAAGAGATTGTAAAACCCCATATTTACTAGCGGTTTCTGGTGGGCGGGATTCAATCGCGCTGCTGCATTTGGCTCACGCCGCCAAACTCGAGATTGTGGTGGCTCACCTAGACCATGCCTTGCGGGAAAACTCGAGCTTAGATAGCGACTTTGTAAGCGAGGAATGCCAGAAACTTGGAACACCATTTTTTGCAGAGTGTATTCCAGTCGCAAGCATTGCCAAAAAACGCGGTTGGAGTCTCGAGGAAGCTGCCCGAAATGTGCGATACGAATTTTTAAGTCGTGTTGCCAAGAAAAACACTTGCCAGACAATTTTAACTGCTCATACGCTCGAGGACAACGCCGAAACGGTATTGATGCAATTGTTACGCGGTACAGCCAGAGCTACAGGCATCCCAGCACGAAACGGACGGGTCTACCGACCACTTTTAGGGATTTCAAAAACTGCTCTCGAGACATACCTGCTCGAAAACAACTTTACTTGGCGCGAAGACCCGAGTAACCAAGACCCTCAATTTACTCGCAACTGGGTCAGACTCGAGATACTGCCCCGACTGGTCGAACGATTTCCTCAAGCAGCGCAACGCCTCGCACGATACGCCCAAATTGCTCGAGACGAAGATGAATTTCTCGAGCAATTATCTGCTTTACCAGAATGGACGGATTTACGACTCGAGCAACACGTTATTCAACGCCGAGCGATTCGCAAAATTTTTGAAACGCACAGCATCCCAACCGATTATCAACACATCGAAAATCTAAGAATCGCCCTCGAGAACCCAAAAATCACCCGAATTTCATTGCCAAATAATTACACAGGTCTTGTCCAAAACGGCAACATCAACATTCACCTATCAACCGTAGGGGACAAGCCCCTCCCCTCCCTGACCATGCCAAATGCAAATGCTGTGGCAGGGCGACCACAAGGGTCGCCCCTACGAGGTTTGGGGTTTGATTCGGCGTTTATGTTGGCGCAAAAGGCTTTTCCAAATGCGGTTTTGCGTCACCGAGAAAACGGTGACTTTATTTTGTTACCTATTGGGCGCAAAAAACTTTCGGACATTTTGATTGACAAAAAAGTTCCTCGAGAATTGCGTGATGGTATTCCGGTTCTGGCGGTTGGGCAACGCATCGTTTTTGTTGGTCTCGAGCCGCCGCTTCTCGATGCCACCCTGCCACCAGTCAAAGACCCCGAACTCGAGGCAATGCGCCAAGCCTTAGCCTTAGCCCAAATCGCGGCAACCCAAGGCGAAGTACCAGTCGGTGCAGTCATTTTGCAGCATGGTATGGTCATTGCCAAAGCCCATAATCGGTCAAGGGAATTGGGTGACATGACCCAACATGCCGAACTCGAGGTCTTACGAAAAGCAACCCAAGCCCTAAGAACTCCGTACCTAACCGATTGTACTTTGGTTGTGACCCTCGAGCCATGCCTGATGTGCCTTGGTGCAGCCATTGAAGCTCGAATAGCGCGAATAATATTTGCAGCCCGAAACCCAAAATCTGGAGCGCTCGGCAGTATCTTAGATGCGTCTCGAGCCAATTGGAATCACAAATTCAGTGTCCGAACAGGTTTACTCGAGAAAGAAGCCCAGTTGTTGCTAACCACTTTTTTCTCGAGTAAACGCACCTCAAAATAAATCTTTTACCTTTTGCCTCTTAAGCGTATTGCAGTTTGGCTTGTTGTTCTTCCATGAATAGCACCTGTAACTGAGCGCGATGCTCGAGAATAGCGCTGAGAATAGCCTGTTTAAGTTCTGGAATACCTTCTTTGTTCTGGGCAGAAATACGAATCCCGCCAAGCCGTTCCTCGAGTACATCCATGTCAAAAGGGTCGGCATGGTCACATTTATTTAGCACCAATAAATGCGGTAAGTTACTGAGTTCAAGTTCACCAAGGATACTTTCGACAGCGCTATGTCGCTCGAGAGCATCTTCGGCACTGGCATCTAGCACATGCAGCAGCACGTCCACATCATCAAGTTCTTCGAGGGTGCTGCGAAAAGCGCGTTTTAAGTCAGTCGGTAATTCGCGGATAAAGCCCACCGTGTCGGTGAAAACAATTTCGCCGTAGTCTGGTAAGTAACCGCGACGGCTGGTTGGCGCAAGCGTCGCAAAGAGTTTATTTTCCGCCAACACACTCGAGTGGGTTAAGGCGTTCAGCAATGTGCTTTTACCTGCGTTGGTGTAGCCCACAATTGCCACATTGGGGATTCCACTTCGCAGACGGCTTTTACGGCGTTCTTGTTGGCGTTTGTTCAGGTCACGCAGGGTTTGTTCTAAAAAGGTGATGCGGTCATTGATGCGCCTACGGTCAAGCTCGAGTTTGGTTTCACCGGGTCCACGAGTACCAATTGCACCTCCAGAGCCAGCTGCACCACCA
>JBEGTV010000332.1:0-3746 GCA_041179225.1 Deinococcota bacterium
GGAACGCAAAAGCCAACACGCGGGAACGCTTTCTGGTGGTGAACAACAAATGCTGGCGATTGGACGCGCCTTGATGAGTCGTCCTAAACTGATTTTGCTCGACGAGCCGAGCCTTGGACTTGCGCCAAAATTTGTCCAAGAAGTCTTTAATGCGATTGCCAGTATCAATGCCGAAGGGGTCAGTGTGATGCTGATTGAACAGAACGCCAAAAAAGCCCTCGAGATTGCTGATTATGCCTATGTTCTCGAGCATGGCAGGATTGTTCTCGAGGGAACGGGCGCAGAACTGCGCGAGAACGAAAATGTTAAGGAATTGTACTTGGGCATGACCCATGTGCCGGACACTGGTGTTGGGCGGTTTAGACGCAAGCGGCGCTGGAACTAGATGAAACAGGGGTTTGATTTTTCTACGCCCGAAATTCTGGACTGGGAACTCGATGCAGTCAATGTTGCTTTGTTCGCTCAGAACTTGAAAATCAGTCCTCATGCCTTGCAAGCGGCTCGTGATGAAGGTATCCCATACCATGCTATTCTCGAGACAATTCTGGTTGGAGTTGCAGTCAGCAAGGATTTGCCAGATAATGGTGCTGGAAGGCAAGCAGGTATTAATTTTGAGTACCTTTTTGTGAAACGTTGGTTAAGGGTCAAAGTGAGTTGGCAAAAACAGTATTATGCTGTCACAGTTCATACCATTTAGGAGTTTTATGACGCTTATTTCAAATGAAGTTGCTAAGGATTTTACTTTCCGTAGTCATGGTGTGACTTTTTTGGTGAAGAATATTCCGACTCATCAATTAACTGGTGATAATGGCGAAATCATTGAAACTTTTTCAATGCCAATCGCCTCGAGACTTGACCAATTGCTTGATGATGTTCTAGCAAAAGACCCTACACCACGCACGGTTGAACTCGAATTTTAGGGTGTACAACTCAGTCCCAAAATACGTTACAATGATGCTCGGAGTGGGAAAAATGGCTGAGACTGCACGGATTTTGGTAATTGAAGATGACCCTGATATTACTCGGGTCTTACGTTTTGAACTCGAAGAAGCTGGTTTTGTGGTTCACACTGCCATAGACGGGGTGAGCGGCTTGACGGCAGCCCGTGAAGTCATGCCCGATTTAGTCATTTTAGATTTGGGTCTGCCGGATTTTGATGGGGCTGAAATTGCCCGTCGGGTTCGCAAAACCTCGGATATTCCAATTATTATTCTGACTGCGTTGGACGCAATTAGTACCAAAGTGTCCTTACTCGAGGGTGGTGCGGATGATTACCTGACCAAGCCCTTTGAAGCCGCCGAATTGGTGGCTCGAGTGCGGGTGCAACTTCGTAAACACCGTGGTGGCGACGCAATTGTGCTGGGTTTGCTCGAGATTCATATGGAAAAACGCTTGGTGCGTTATAACGGTAAAGAAATTCGTTTATCGCCTAAAGAATTTGAATTGCTAGCGTTTTTGGCACGTCAACCGGGTCGGGTTTATGCCCGAGATGAGATTGAACGTGGCGTTTGGGGTAGTAACCTAGATGAGAATAGCAATGTTGTGGATGTACACATGGCAAATATCCGTTCTAAGTTGCGTGACATGGATGGTTATGGTGTGATTCGCACCGTGCGTGGCATTGGCTATGCCTTAAAAGGGCAGTAGTGGCTGTGGGTGATGAGTTAATCCTCAAAGCTCAAAGCTCAAAGCTCAAAGCTCGGTCATGAGTATCCGTTGGCGCGTGGCGGTGGCAATGGCTGCTTTGCTGGTGTTGTTTGCCTTGACGCTTGGGGCAGTGGTCAGTGCGGTGGTCTTAAACACCTTAGAAACTTATCAGCGTGGGTTGCTCGAGGCGGATGCAACCCAATTACAGCAGTTGTACGCTTCGAGTACACCGGGGGTTGTGCCAGCCCAAGAACTTCTTGGTGGGGCGAGGGTGGCTATTTTTAAGAGTGATGGTTCAGAATTTCAGAACCTCAGTCAGTTGCAAATTCCAACCACTGAAATTCAGGCAGTTGGTGGGTCACGGCGGTTCTGGCAATCTGAGAATCTGATTGTCTTACTCGAGCCGTTGCCGCGCTTGCCAAGTAAATCGCAGGTGTTGGTGGTGGCTGCTAGTGCTGAGTACATCAATAATTTGGCGGCTCGAGTACGGGTCGCCATCTTGATTGTCACAGGGATTCTGGTCTTGTTAGCGGTATTGGGTGGGTATTTTCTGACTCAACTGGGTTTGCGTCCCCTGATTAGTGTGGCTCGCCAAGCGCAGGATTTAAGTGAAAGCAACCTTAAACCACTTGTTTATACTGGCGCTCGAGACGAACTTGGGGTACTGGTGGAAACCTTGAATCGTTTGGTGTTGCGTCTGAACTCAGCGTTTGCTGCTCAAAAAACTTTTTTAGCCGAGGTTGCCCATGAACTGCGGACTCCTGTTACTGCCATCGAAGGGTATGTGCGTCAAGCCAAACGAGATGCTACCCCAGAAAGCAGCAAAACCCTTGATGATGCCACGCGGGTCGCCAAGAATATGACTCGTTTAGTTTCTGATTTACTGCAACTCTCGAGGGGTGAAGTGGTTCAGGAACTCGTGCCACATCTGTTGGATGCCAAAGAATTACTTTACGGGGTTGCCAGTGAATTTAGTATCGAAAAAGTGCTTGTGCCGTCGCAAACTATAGAACTTCTAGGCGACCCTGATCGTTTAGCCCAATTGTTGCGTAACCTGACCTCCAACGCAGTTCGGGCGGCTGGGGTGGATCAAGTGCAACTTGAGTTAAGAACAGATCAAAAAAACCTGATGTTTATTGTCACTGACAAAGGTGCGGGGATAGCCCCAGAATTGCTACCCAGAATTTTTGAAAAATTTGTCAAAGGCGCAACCTCAAGAGGAGCAGGTTTGGGACTAGCTATCGTGGCACAAATTGCTAAAGTCCACGGTGGTGCAGTCACTGTAAAATCCGAACTTGGAATAGGTACAGTCTTTACAGTCACACTGCCGTTACTCGAGGAAGAAGAGTAGGCGAAAGGTAAAGGATTTTGATTTTCGCTGTTTCACCTCAAAGCTTTCTCTAATTCCTCGAGATTGTTGATTGGTTTTTGACATGCCATATTCTGGCAAATGAATACTCTTGGTTCTTGGCTTTGGCGGTGTTCGAGTAGTGGTAAATTGGCGTTTCCAGCCACAATCGCGGTGTGTGGTCGGTATTGGCGTTGCACCAGTTTTAGCATGGCTTTTGTGTTGTCCCTAGTCAAATCACCAACAATCGCAATTTCTTGGTGTGGTGCAAGGTGTTGTTCTAGCGCTCGGTTAAGGCTACCAAAACCTGTCGGTTGGCGCTGCATTACTTCCTGCATTTGCAAAATAGCGGTCAGGGCAGTTTCTTCTAGGGCTGGGTTACTGGTTAGGCGGGCAAGTTTTATCAGGAGTAAGCTCGTCGCGCCGTTGCCGCTTGGCATGGCGCTGTCAAAATAACTTTTTGGGCGAACAATCAGCCTTTCACCATCACTGGGGGTGTCAAAAAAGCCGCCTTGGGGGTCGGTAAAAAACTCGAGGATACTGCGGCTCAGGGCTTGGGCGGTCTCGAGGTGCTGTGTTTCAAAGGTGCTTTGGTAAAGTTCGAGCATTCCTAAGCCTAAGAGGGCATAATCCTCGAGCATTCCGTGAATTTTGGCGTTGCTACCAGTCTTATAGCTGTGCCAGAGCCGCAAATGCCCAGTTTGATCAGTGTAGGCAAATTTCTCCAATAAAAAAGCTGCTAAATTCTTGG
>JBEGTV010000333.1:0-3727 GCA_041179225.1 Deinococcota bacterium
GGTCGCTGGTGACAATGTGCAACTTTTGGTGACTGGTGACATGACCCCAGAAAATTATCTGGCAGAATTACAAAAAGCCTTGAACTAAACCGAATCTAGGGCGGTGTTAAAGCCGCCCATTTATGCTCGAGAACGGAGGTTGTCATGCAGGGTACGTTACGCGATTGGAAAGCTGTTCTGGTTTTTGTCGGTCCAGCTTTGCTGATTTACACCATCATTTTACTTGTTCCGATTGTTTGGTCGGTTGGTTATACTTTTTTTTCAGGTTCACCGTTAGCTGGTTTTAAGTTTGTGGGTTTGGATAATTATGGACAAATTTGGCAGGATCAAAAATTCAAGGAAGCCCTTTGGTTTGGTACAAAATATGCGGCTGTGGTCAGTGTGGGACAAGTTATTTTAGGTTTGTTATTGGCGATGCTCTATATGTTTTATTTGCGTAAATCCTCGGTTTTGATTCGCACCCTTGTTTTTTTGCCCGTGGTTTTACCAACTGTAGCAAGCGCTCAGATGTTCGCTAAACTTTTTGCGATAGCACCGCAGTACGGGCTGGTCAATAGCCTGCTACAAAGTTTTGGTCTCGAGTCTTGGGTACAGGGCTTTCTTGGACAGGCAAACAGTGCTTTTTGGGTGATTGCCGCCATGGACATTTGGAAAGCCATGGGCTTTTATGCGGTGCTGCTGTTTGCAGGTTTGGTTGAAATCCCCGAAGAAGTCTTGGAGGCAGCCCGAATAGATGGAGCGCAGGGTTGGACGTTATCAAGGTTTGTGGTCATGCCGTTGCTGATGCCAATTATCATCTCGAGCCTGATTTTTAGCTTAAATGGCACACTCAAGGTTTTTGATTCAATTCTGGCTTTAACGGGTGGCGGACCGGGTACAACCACCATGCCCTTAACACTGTACATGTATAAAGTCTCGTTTACCTATAACGATTATGGCTACGGCTCTACCGTGGCATTGACCTTGGCGGTACAGTGCGTACTGGTGACGCTGTTGGTACTCTGGCGGTCAAGGAAAGGACAAAACTAATGCGAAACTCGAGACAAAAAAGTGTTTTACAGCACCTGAGTAATATCCCCGTTCTTGTTTTGGTGCTGCTGGCGGTCTTGGTCAGCGTTTACCCTGTCTTTTGGATTTTTATTTCGAGCCTTAAAGGGGTCGAAGAATTCTCGGGAAGTCCGATGTGGGCGTTACCAAAAGAATTGCACTGGGAAAACTATGCCCGAGCTTGGACAGAAGGAAAAATGAGTACCTATTTTTTGAACAGTATCCTGACAGTTGTACCATCTTTAATTTTGGTGGTGCTGCTTGGGGTCAGTGCAGCCTTTGGGATTGAAATTATGCAATGGCGTTTTGCCAACCTGACCACTTTGGTTTTTTTAACCGCAATTATGGTACCACTGCAAATTGTGATTCTGCCGCTTTTTACGATGTATTTTACAATTGGTTTATTGAACACCCACCTCGCCCTGATTACGACGTATGTAGCCTTTGGTCTGCCGCTTGTGGTGTTTTTTATGACGGGTTACTTTAAGACCTTCTCGAGAGAAGTGATTGAAGCGGCAATTATGGACGGCGCGAGTATTTACCAAGTCTTTTTTAAGATTGCTCTGCCAATGGTGATGAACGCTGTGGTGACAGTGGCATTGGTACAATTCTTTTTTATGTGGAATGACTTGTTGGTTTCCCTGACCTTTACCACTAGCCCAGAGATGCGAACCGTTCAATCGGGCTTACTGAATTTTGTTGGGCAATACGGGCAGCGAGAATGGGGTCCAACCTTTGCTTCGGTGGCAATTACGGTTGCTCCAACTGTGTTGGTCTACTTATTCTTAAATCAATTGGTGATGAAAGGTTTAGCTTCTGGCGCGGTGAAAGGATGAATAGCGACTGGCAGAACTCGAGTTTAGTTGCTGAACAAGTCAAAATTTTACTTGAGCAGATGAGTTTAGAAGATAAAATCCGTTTGGTTAGTGGGCAATTTATTCGTGGTAGTACGGATAAACCACCATCTGGCTTACCACTGTTTAATATGGCAGATGGTCCTGCGGGTATTCGCACCTCACCCGATGCCACCACTGCCACAAGTAGCACTGCCTTACCCGCGCCGATTGCTTTGGCTGCCACTTGGAGTAGCGAGTTAGCTACTAAATATGGCAACTTGCTCGGACTCGAGGCGAAACTGACTGGGCATAATGTGCTGCTTGGTCCTGCTATAGATATTGCTCGAGCGCCACTGGCTGGACGTACTTTTGAATCGTTTGGTGAAGACCCCTTGTTGCAGTCGCGTATGGTTGTCCCCGAAGTGCAAGCCATTCAAGCCCACGGGGTTCAAGCCAGCTTAAAGCACTTTATTGTCAATAACCAAGAGCATGACCGCAATTCTATCAACGTGATGGTAGACCATCGCAGCCTCTTTGAAATCTATTTACCGCCGTTTGAAGCTGCAATTCGCCTTGGTGGGGCAGCTTCGGTGATGGCAAGCTACAACCGTGTAAATGGTCAATTTGCTTGTGATAACCATGATATTCTTTCAAAGATTCTGCGTGACCAACTTGGTTTTCGTGGCTGGGTGGTCAGTGACTTTCTGGCGAATCACAGCACTGCCAAATCTGCCAATGCTGGGCTAGACTGGGAATTGACCATGCCACACGCCAGTCAATGGCGCTCCCATTTACTCGAGGCAGTGAAAAACGCAGAAGTTTCACTCGAGACCTTAAATGAAATGGTTCGCAGAATTTTACGTCCAACCATTGGTTTGGGAATGCTCGAGTCTGGTTTTGAGCAATTGATTTTAACCCATGACCATGCGGCGATAGCCCTCGAGATTGCCGAACAAAGCATGGTGTTACTTAAAAACGCTAATCACTTATTGCCGCTTTCTACCGAACAAATTAAAAGTATTGCGATTATTGGCGCAGATGCCGATACTGTCGCGGCGGCGGGTGGCGGCAGTGCTTTGGTGCAACCTCTGCGCGAAATTTCAGTCCTTGAGGGTATTAAAACTCGGGTTGGCTCGAGTATCAAGGTTTCATACGCGGCTGGCACAGATGCCATCGGTGCGGGGGTACTGCTGCATGGCGACAACTGCATTCCATCGTCAGTCCTCAAGCAAGCAGATGGCAGACAGGGTTTACTGGCACAATACTGGAATAGCCTCGATATAGCAGGGCAACCCGTCATCACCCGAATTGAACCCAATGTTGAATTCATTCGTGGTTTTTTTGATTTTCCCGGTTTTCAAATCAGTGCCGCTTCACATCACCTCGAGTCTTTTCCAACGGCGGTTGAACCTATTTTTTCGGCTTGCTGGACTGGGTTTTTCATTCCTCCTATGACTGGAGAGTACGCCCTGTCCATCACTTGTGCGGGTCGAGCCAAATTATATGTCAATGGACAGCCGATACTCGATGTACACAGTCAAATTTCGCTTCATGCTGGTTCACAGCACTGGGACGGCTCTGGTGCAGCTTTTCAGAGTCAAACCATGCAACTCAATGCTGGTCAAGAATACGCAATTCGCCTCGAGTACGCTTCGGATTTCCCTGAACTTTGTATGCTTTACGGCGCTCAGTTACGGCTTGGTTGGCAGCCGCCTAAAGGCACACTTACACCAAAAATGCAGCAAGCTGTAGACTTGGCTCGGATTTCAGATGTGGCAGTTGTGGTGGTGCGTACTTTTGAATCCGAAGGGTTGGACAGACCAAATTTGCAGTTACCATCGGGG
>JBEGTV010000334.1:0-3720 GCA_041179225.1 Deinococcota bacterium
TCATTAACACAAGTCCCACAGGTTACAGTTCTTCGTTACCTCTGCGAACCATCAGAAAATGGACGCGCTCGAGTATTCGGCACGATTAAAAACACAAGCACCCGAACCCTAGAATTTTTACGGTTTAATGTCGAATTTTTTGATGGCACAAGATTTGTAGGACAAGATAGCGGGTTCGTCCGTGCCGACAAACTTGCCCCAAATAATGAAAGCACTTTTGAGGGCTTGGCTCGAGTATCAACTTACACGCGATGCGAACTAAGTTTTGAAGATTCCACAGGTAAGTTACCTGTGCAGCTGCCATAACTCGAGGTTGTCATGAAAAAACTTATTCTCGTTTTTTTTCTGCTCTCGAGTATCGCTCTTGCCGACCCAAAACGCGGCGATAAGAACTACTCCCCAAACTGCAAAGCCCTTAACAAAGTCTACCCAAATGGCGTTAAAAAAGGTCATCCTGCTTACCGCGCTGCGCTTTATCGTGATAAAGATGACTGGGCTTGCGAACGCAATTAAAAAGTTTAAGTCTTGGAAATTGCAAAACAAAATAATTCTTTACCCGAGGTTTTTATGAATGAATTTGCACCTGTTTATGTACCTATCTTGCAAACAAGGCAAGCCGAAATAAAAGCATTGGTGAGTCTAAAAAACAAGGATATTATTTACCCATTGCTTGTTGACACATTAAAACTAGAAGAGGACGAGTCGGGCGGCTTAAGCAACCGTACACTAACCAAACTGATGAAGGGATGGTCAGAAGAAAACCCAATCATGGTTGATGGAATTCACTCCTCTGACTTTGAGAAAACAATAGAAGCGGTTTATGCCGCCAGATTGCGATTGATACCTGTGACTGGTCCCACTCGGAACTCAAAATACCAATCAATAGTTCGTGAATTAGTAAAAAACACGAATGATGGTTTAGCGTTGCGTTTAAGTTTTGATGAACTCGAAACTTACAAAGGGAAACTCAGTGAATTTATAGAAGAACAATTCAGTTTGGTTCCTAAAGATTGTGACCTAATTGTTGATTTAGGGGCAATTGATTCTCAGTCTGCATCATATCTCAAGCGCCTATATCCAACTATTTTTAGCCAAATTGACAATCCAAATTCATGGCGTACCTTTGTGATTGCTTCAGGCGCATTCCCCAAGAATCTCAACAGTGTGGAAAGCAATTCTAAAACCACATTTGAGCGATCAGATTTTCTGCTTTGGCAAGCAATCACTCAAATGAAAATTGAAAACCATCGAACTCCGATTTTTGGCGATTACGGCATAGATGCACCCAGCCTGCCGATTGTATCCGAGCAGCAACGGAGGTCAGCACCAAATTGTCGCTATTGCTTTGAAGACATGTGGCACATTTATAAGGGTTCAAATCCAAAAATTTCAAAGGAAAAAGGCACAAAGCCTTCTGCAAAAACAGGAGTCAGCTTTATTGATATAGCAAAAGAGTTGATCGCTCAGTCATATTATAGTGGCAAAGAATTCAGTGCTGGAGATCAGTACATATGGGACACTGCTCATACCAAAGACGCAAGGGGTGGCGGACCAACTAACTGGCGCGAAACAGGCTTTTCTCATCACCTAGAGTTTGTTCTAAATCAACTCTCCAGTTCTTCCGGCTCTTAAGACATTGCCTGACTCGAGTTTTTAAGTCATCAAATTCCAGACTGGCAACAAGACGTTCAAATACTTCGTGTCGTGGCTTCGATTTAACACCCTTAACACAGCCCAACTCAGTCAATATATCAAGAGCTTCATCCCGCCAAAGGAATTCTGCTACAGCAATTGGATTTTGTAAAACATTTTGTTGTGGATTCCGAAACTGCTCTAACTTATCCTTTGATTTTGGATTTACAACAACAATCCCCCACCAATCAGGAACTATGCTAGTAATTTTACCGAGGTGCTTAGTGTTACAAACGATAGTAACAAAGTCCAATGTTTGTGAATACATTTCAGATTGCCAAGGCAGCCGCGCAAGCGTGTCTTTTTCGCTTTTTATTTCAAAGCCAGAAATAAATCCGTTAATAACAGCCATGTCAACACGAGCAGTACCTTCGCGCACCCCAAGCTCATGTAAAACCAGTGCATCAGGGTCGTTATGGTGTTCGGTGTATAACTGGTCTTCAAGCAACGCCCGAATATCAGAATCCCGCATAAACCCCATGTTACCCCACGAGACACAAAAAGTCTAAAGCCCTCAAGCAACAAGGAATCCCCATGTCCACAGGCGCGACAAAAAACCCACGAACTCGAGGCAATAGATAATGCCTAAAATTGAACCGCTGCCAGGTGTTCGTTTTCGCGCAGATCGTAATGTCTGGGAAGCTGCCGTTGTCGTTGCGTACACAAGCACTGGTCAACCATCGAAACGAGTTACGCAACGTTTCACAACGGTAACTGAAGCCAACGAATGGAAAGCCGCTAATGACACTGCCAAACGCCGAGGCATCCTTAATGAAGACTCTGTGATGACCCTCGAGGCATTCTGTAAAGATTGGTTAAATGGTAAGCGGCGTATTGGTCGTGGCGATAAAACCATGCACGATTACGAAACGAACATCAATAAGTTCATTCTCCCAAAATTAGGGCATTTGCGCCTCACGGATTTGCGCCCAATGGTGGTGAAACGCTGGGCAGACTTGTTAATGGCTGAGACCACGCAACACAGTGTTTGGCGAGCCAAGAAATACCTTTCCAGCATTCTCGAGGAAGCATGTCGGCTCGAACTAATCCCACGCAATCCTGCGTTCGGCGTAAAAGTCGAAAAACCTGTTATCCGACAAGCCTCGCGGTGGACTCGAGAAGAAGCCGCTAAGGTCTTAACGCATTGTGCTGACCCAGATAATCAGAACCGAACCCGCTATTACACTGGTGTGGGGCTGATGACGGGTCTTAGCCGCGAAGAACTGATGGGCTTAAGAAACCAAGACATCACATGGCAAGGCACAAAATTACGCGGTCTCGAGAAGTTAAAACCATCTCACTTGCACCTATTTCGTGCCGAAAGCCCGCACTGGGGCAAAGGAAGTTTCAAAGCCCTCTTAAAAATCGAGATTCACCAAGTCGTAATTTTTATAAAAGGTAAATACATCATAAAGCCCACTCCAAAAAACGAGACTCGAGAACGCGAACTTTATGTCGAAGGACGCACCATGCTGTTCTTGTACTGGCAAAAGAAACTCCGTACCCTCCTGATGATTGCATCTCGAGGCAAATGGCAAGACCATGACTTGGTATTCCCCGGAGTAAACGGAACGCCATTCCCCGAAGGTCGCCTGCGCCTCGAGTTCATGGAACTCTGCGAAGCGGCAGGGGTCAAAACGATTCAACTCAACAAACTCAGAGCTACCTATAACAGTGTTGCCAGTTTGGACTTCCGAGTTCCTGCAAAAATTATGCAGGATCGAATGGGGCATACGGATGAACGAACCCAAATGGCGTACTACCAGCAAGTCGGGGATGCAGACCGCAGAGCGCTTGCCATCTCCCCATCGGCTCTTTACGGGGCAAAAATTGCGCCTCGCGGGTCGTGATGATAATCGCTTAGTTTGCATTGTCTACAGCCAACCTACAGCCAAGCCCAAAATTAACAAGATTCTAAAAAAGCGAAAACCCCGTTTATCACGGGGTTTTCTTCTGGAGCCGAAGATCGGATTTGAACCGACGACCTACTGATTACGAATCAGTTGCTCTACCTCTGAGCTACATCGA
>JBEGTV010000335.1:0-3708 GCA_041179225.1 Deinococcota bacterium
CCGATTGGTCAAGGCAACAACGCTTTTATTTTCCCCGGGCTTGGTTTTGGTAGCATTCTGGCTAGGGCATCCGAAATTACCGACGGTATGGTACTCGAGGCAGCATATGCGCTCTGTGAACACACCCCAGAAGATTCTTTGGCGGCAGGACGGGTTTACCCACGAATCCAAGGTTTACGCCAAGCCAGTATTCACGTTGCCGCTCGAGTGATGCAGCGAGCCGTACAAGACGGGGTGGCAGCCGAATTTAGTCTTTACAAAAAGAGCCTGAACGAACTCGAGGAATTTGCCCAGACACGATTCTGGTATCCACGGTACTTACCATTTAAGACAGCCAAATAAAATTTTAACTCATTAGGTAAAACCCTACCTCGAGACAAGAGAAACTCCACTTTGAGTCAACCAAGGTGGGGTTCAAAGCACATTTTTTGGCGCGGTATAGGCACAAGCGAGCTTAATTCACGTCACCTAAATAAATCCCACGCTCAGCGCCTTGCAAGGCTCGAGTCAAGGCTTTTGGATATAGTGCTTGTTGCTCGAGTCCAATAAGTGGAATCCAACGCACACCAATTTGTAAATCGTCAGGATTTGAGCCACTCCTAGGTTCAGCATCATGCTCGAGCCAACATTCAAACATCAATTCAACAGCACAAAATTCTGGATTTGAAGCCGCAAATTCATGGTTTTTGCTGATGTAATCTCGGACAAACCAAAGCGAACCCACTTGGACTTGGACACCAATTTCCTCAAAGCACTCGCGTTTTAAGGCTTCTGGTAAGGATTCTTGTTTTTCTTGACCACCGCCAGGCAAACAAAACCATTCACCATTTTGGTTGTGATTAACAATCACTAAAAGATGTTGGTTACGAATAATAATTGCTTTTGCGGAAACTCGAGGACTTGTAGCCATAAGCCATTTTACGTTGTAAGCCTTAAATTTTTGTCATTGTAGTTGCTAAGCAAGGCGCATCGGCTCGAGTGAAGAAATTTTCCTGTATGCTATGCTCATGGTTGTCCACCCACCAGAACTCGAGGATTTACCCGAATTGTTTGGTTTAGACGATTCTTCTGTGCATTTGGCTTCATTGGCTGCCATCTCGAGACTCCAAGCCAAAGGTATGAACATTTTTTATTTTGATGAAGAGCTAGCTGTGCATATCCTAGAAAAACCTTCTGGACAACGTTTCGAGATGCGTTGCACTGGCGAACCCAAAGCTGCATTTGAAAGTATTCGTGCTATAGATGCTTAAAGCACCATGCTTAATTATTTTTGGCGGAGCAAATGGCTCACGTAAAAGCACCCTGACCAATTTTTATAAGTGATACCAAATCTATTTAGATAATCTCGAATCCGATAATCAAGTATATGTCGTCAAAAACACTGTTTGGAATCAAGCAATACTATCTACCTAAAGTTGGTATGATACCATGAAAGCTACTAACCTCAAGTGTGCTTCTTGACCCTGATGTCATTGCTCGAGAATTAAACCCAAATGAACCCGCCAAAGCTGCAATTCAAGCAGCAACGAATTTTGCGTTTAGAAACAAAAAATGGTTTTTCGTGGTGGGGAGTAGCACTTGCTTCATACTTGGAAAAACTCGAGTCTTAAAATCAAAATACGCCCAAGCCATAAGCTCGAGCGCATTAGAATAACTAAGTTCTTAAAGTCCAGCACCAATTTCATTGGCGGCACTGATAACCCCTTTAGCCGTGGCTTTGTCAAGGTCAATTTTTGCTTTAATTCGTTTAAGTGTGGTTACTTCCTCGAGTCCGCGTTGGTCGAGCGTATCGGTAATAAATTTAATTTCGCCTTGGATGTTCGGAATTACAATTTGCTCAAGTGCGTTTACACGTCTCGAGGTTTTCTTGATTTCCTCTCCAATGCGTCGCAATTTATTTTCGGTAGCGGCAACTTTAATAATTGCTTCAACCAAATTTTGAAACTGAGCGGCTGCTTCGAGCGTCCGCGCCCCAGCCCCAATTGGCGAGAAGGGTAATTCTTTACTAAAGGTTGGTTGTTGTATTTTAGGAATTTTAACCCCGTAAATACTTTCGACTTCCAACTCAAGATTTAACCCACTTGGTTTAGCCAGCGCCAAAGATTCCACTGCTTCGGGTGAATCCCAAGCCTTAGCCACAAAAAGCGCAAAATAAGCATCTTTACTTGACTGCTGAAGCATTTCTCGAGCCGCCAGAGACTCTTTTACCAGAGCAAAAAACTCGCCAATCAAAGCGTCACGTTTGCGTTTAAGAAGGTCAGCCCCTTGAACTGCTAGTCGTCTCGAGCCACGCCGAGCCAGTAAGTTCGAGCGGGTTGGACTGATTTGTTCTGCCATATGTTCACCTCCTTAAAGAGGTTTTTGTAGGGGCGAACTTTATGTTCGCCCTGCTTTAAGCGGTGACAAGCTCTGAAAGTTTCTGCGTGCCGTAGTTCGTTTCGATAAATTCCTTGCGGATGCGTTTTAACTCGCTCTTCGGGAATTCGGACAGCAATGCCCATGCGATGTTCAGGCTGTCTTCAATGCTACGGTTGGCTTGTCCTTGGTTGATGAAGGTTTTTTCAAAGCCATCGGCAAAACGCAGGTACTTTTTGTCGTTGTCGGTCAAGGCATCTTCACCAGTAATGGCAACTAAGCGGCGTAAGTCCATCCCACGGGCATAAGAAGCAAAGAGTTGGTCGGCGACTTCTTTGTGGTCGGCTCGAGTTTTGCCTTTACCAATACCGTTGTTCATAAGGCGGCTTAGGCTTGGTTGGACGTTAATCGGTGGGTAAATACCAGCGCTGTCAAGGTTACGAGCCACATAAATCTGACCTTCGGTGATGTAACCAGTCAAGTCTGGAATCGGGTGGGTGATGTCGTCACCAGGCATCGAAAGAATTGGAATTTGTGTCACCGAACCGGGTTTACCGTGAATCACACCAGCGCGTTCGTACAAGGATGCCAAGTCGGTGTACATGTAACCGGGGTAGCCGCGTCGTCCGGGAATCTCTTCTCGAGCGCCACCGATTTCACGCAGCGCTTCGCAGTAATTTGTTAAATCGGTCAGGATTACCAGTACGTGGTAGCCATGCTCGAATGCCAAATACTCGGCGGCAGTTAATGCCATACGTGGGGTCAGAAGGCGTTCTACTGTCGGGTCATCGGCTTGGTTCAAGAACAGCACCGAACGGGCAAGTGCGCCAGTCTGCTCGAATCCACTCACGAATTGACTGGCTTCGCGTTGGGTAATACCCATTGCCGCAAAAACCACGGCGAACCCTTCACCTTCGCCTAGCACTTTGGCTTGACGCGCAATTTGCAGGGCAAGTTCGTTGTGTGGCAAACCAGATGCCGAGAAAATCGGGAGTTTCTGTCCACGCACCAAGGAAATGTTCACATCAATGCTCGAGATACCTGTTTGAATAAATTCTTCTGGTTTTTCTCGAGACACTGGGTTGATTGCGCTTCCGTTAATCGGCAGGCGCTTTTCGGCTACAACTGGCGGCAGTCCGTCAATTGGTTTGCCGATTCCGTTAAAACGGCGACCAATCATTTCTTTAGATACGCCAAGTCGAGCGACATCTTCGACCAAGGAAACTTTGGTACGGGCTAAATCTAAGCCAGAAGTTTCCTCAAAGACTTGCAGTACGGTGTATTCGTCGGAAACTTCAATGACTTGCCCACCACGGACGCGGTTTACACCATCGGTAATATCTACGATAGCGC
>JBEGTV010000336.1:0-3705 GCA_041179225.1 Deinococcota bacterium
TGTAATGGGCAGCTTCATCAGTGGCTATTGTTAGGGCGACTTTTGCCAGAACATCGCATTTATCGGATTCGTAACCAGCTTTTGTACCAGCCGCAATTTTACCAATGTTAATGTAATTAAGTTGTGTGGCGCGCTCTTGAAACACCGTATAAAGCAGCAAATGCAAAGGGTCTTCCCACGGGAGTTCCCATTCTTTTTTACGCAGTTGAAACTTGTACTCTTCTAATTGTGCAGGAGTTTGGCTTTTACTGAACAAAACTGCGTTCTCCCAAGTATCAGCATGTTTTTCTTCTTCACTGCCCCAACGAATCTGAAAATGGCTACGACCATGACTGCGCCGCACCATATCAAGGGCTTTAGAAACATAATCTGGCACATACTGTTCGACCGCAAAAAAGCCTTTTAGGACAGTTTGGGTGGTGGGCGAAAAATCTTGTTTCATGTTGCGCCAATCAAAACCAAAATCCGCATTCCAATTGCGGGTTTCTTGGCTGCGACTGGTGTACCAACGGTACAAAGCTAACATGCCACGTTCAACCAATCGGTCACGGTAAGAACGGGATAACAAACCAACGGGGCGGGGTGGACGATCAGCTTCGATCAGTTCTCGAGGTGGGTAAATTAGGGTATCCATATATGCGACCTTTCAAAAGAGGGCGATAAGCCGTGAAATATAAACAAAACCTTTCAACACTTGACTTATCAATTCCGAAAGCAACACCATAAAACCCGAGCATGATGCCCCAACAAGACCAAATTACCAACAGGTAACTCACCTTGCAGCCTTGGCATATCGGTATCTCGAGTTTCAGACACATTTTCTAAGGTATTTTGTGGTGTTTCAAACCACTGCTCGAGTAGCAACACCAAACTCAGCAAAACACTTTTTAACCAACGCCGTCCAAATATGTCAGACTGCACATGATTTTCGAGTAACTCTGCCAATGCAGCCAGTTTGGGTAACTCGAGTTTAGGTAATTGCGCCCGAATGCCAAATTCCCGTAAGCGACTCTTAAGTCGTTCGCGCATAGCGAACAACTCGAGGTGCGAAAGCGTCGGAATCGCATTCATGAGAAAAGCCTAGCATTTTTAGGCGTGAGAACGCAGGGGCGAAAATTTTGAACTAAGCCTAAAAAGAAGGCGAAGGTTAAAAAGCCAAGGGCAAGGTTGAAGGGCAAAAACAAAAACCCTTTCGCGTCTACGCTTTAGCTGCTTCGGACAAACGCGGTAAGTATTTTTTTAGCTGAAATCGTACTCGACCTAAGTTCTGAGCGCTATCGAGTGTGGCTAGTAAACTCGCTCCACCAACAGGAGCAAGCAGGACTGGACCCTCTTCAAATTCAACCATAACTTGCGAAACTTCGCCTTTGCCAAAGAACTCAGCTAAGGCTTGCGAAGCCGCTAAACTCGAGGTAACAACACCACCCAAAAATTCAAGGTCAACAGGGTTGCCCGGAGTGGTTACGGATTCAATCACAAAGCCATCTTCGGAAACCAATGCGACACTGGTGATTCCTTTGATGCCAAGCACTTCCTCGAGTAAAGCACGAATATCCATACCAGTAGTCTATCCTTAATACAGCCAAAAGCGTTAGTCTTTGAGCCTTAACCCTCGAGTTGTGAAACCAATTGCAATGACAAACGAGCCATTTCGACCTGTAAGCCACGCGGGTCTGAACCTCGTTGAATCGCAACGGTGAGCGAATAGCTTAAACCAACCCGCAGAGAAATCACTTCAAAATGATCAGTGGTAAAACTCCAACGAAATAACTTACCACCACCAAGGTTTTGTCCAGCGACGCTACTGGCACGAACCAAACTGGCGGTTTCAGCAGCCAGAACCTGACTCGAGATGACCGCTCCACCAACCGCTTCGATTTCCAAGCCACTGTCACTGACCAACACGGCGGTGAGAACGTGAGGCATTGAAGCCAGACTGGTTAGCCATTTTGACATTTAACTCAACATTCCTTTCAGGTGACGAATCGCGTGTTCTAAAAGTAATCTTGCCTTGCCGATATTACCACTCGGCTCGAGAACCAAAGTCACAAAAAAATCATCGGTAACGCGTTTGGTAAAACCAATCCATTTATCAGAGGTAATCTGAATTTCGCTCACCTCACCTGCACCTAAACTGACCGCATAAGCTATTTTAACACTGCGAAGCAAGTTGCTGTGTTCAGCAATCATATTGCTTAAGTTTAATTTGGCATCATTGCTGAATTGTTCAATCAGTAAGCCGTCCATGCCGCCAAGAGCAGCACCGATTGCGCCATCTACATTGGCGACTAAGTTAGATAAAATCTCATCGAGTTCCACAAGTGCGAGTAGTCTAACGTATTTTGGGGAGGCGTAACCAGTTAGTTTCAAAGTGTCACAACCGATGATGCGTTATGCTTATTTTATGATTGGTCAACTTGTGATGGTAGACATTCCAGATACAGTGCTTAGCCTTGAAACCAAAACCCACTTACTGCGGTATAAACCCGGTGGAATTATTCTTTTTCGTAAGAATATTATTTCACTCGAGCAAGTAAAGACCCTGATTCTCGAGTTAAAGGCACTTTTAGGAGAACATTTACTCCTCGCTATAGACATGGAAGGTGGCGGGGTGTGGCGCACTAACTTCTTGCCTTATGCGCCAAGTGCCATGAGTTTAGGCGCAGCCAACGACCCCGCTTTGGCAAGGGAAATAGGAGCGTTGGTTGGACGCGGCTTACGGGCTTTAGGGGTCAATTGGAACTTTGCACCAGTGCTGGATGTGAACAATAACCCAAGCAACCCAGTTATTTCAGACCGCAGTTTTGGAGAAACCCCTCAGCAAGTAGCAGCCCTAGGCTTAGCATGGGCAGAAGGGCTAATGAGTGCTGGTGTGGCAGCTTGTGCCAAGCACTTCCCCGGACATGGCGACACCCACCTCGATTCGCACCTTGCACTGCCAACCGTGACCCGCAATCTCGAGGGACTAGAAGAATATGAACTTGTGCCATTTCGGGCGGCAGTTGCTACTGATTTACCGAGCATCATGACTGCCCATATTGTTTATCCTGCCATAGACCCGGAATTCCCCGCGACATTATCCAAAAAAATTCTAACAGGCTTACTGCGCGAACGGGCTAAGTACAACGGTGTGATTGTGACCGACAGCATGGGTATGGATGCGATAGACAAAAATTACGGACGTGGAGAAGCAGCCATTTTAAGTCTTCTGGCAGGGGCTGACATGATTGAAGCACTAGGCAATAAGAAGTCGCAAATTCAGACCTTTCTTGCCTTAGAAGCTGCTACTCGAGACGGACGAATCAGCCCTGAGCGAATTTTAGAAAGCCAAACACGTCTAAAAAACCTAGCGAAGCGCTTCCCAATTGCCCCACTCGAGTACCCACAAGAAGCCATGAACACCGATTCAAAAACCATGCAAGCAGCTTGGCAGCGCGGTATTATGGCACACAACAACCCTGTGTTACCCGCTCTTGGCTCGAGTTTAACGCTTTTAGTAGCCGAAGAAGTGCAAAGCGAAAATGTATCTGAACTCGGAATCTCTGGCTCGAGTTTAGCGGCAGCCTTATCGAGTCTTTACGACATAGAAACCATACTTTATGACCAGAAAAATCCTTTGGGCGCACTCGGGCAAGTACAAAACACCAACCAACCGATTATTTTTGCCAGCACGACTCGTCGCCGGTTATCCACCGATGCAAAAGC
>JBEGTV010000337.1:0-3698 GCA_041179225.1 Deinococcota bacterium
AAGGCTCGGTTCCATCTTATAGGTCTCGAGGTTGTACTCGACTAAGCCCTCAAAAACATTGCCAAGGGCAGTGTAGGCATTGTTGTCGGTAATGCCGTAATAATTAAAGCTGCCCGGCGCGGCTGGCAGCATTAGGGTGTAGCTACCACCGTTTTTGCCTTCAACCACACCAAGTTTAGGCATGGCGGTCATTTGTGGAGCGCCTTTGGGGTCTGCTGCAAATGCGGTTGTGGATAACAACACCGACAGCGCGATTAAACGTCGTTTCATAAGTCCTCCTTGAATTGTCAAGCGACGGTCAGTTTACCATTAAAAGGTTTAGAAAGTTCAAACAACAAAAACCCGAGCCAAAAGACTCGGGTCTCTTAAAAAACTTATTTTTTCAGCAAATCACGAATTTCTGTTAGTAGGGCTTGGTCGGCTGTGGGAGCAGCAGGTGCGGCTGGAGCTTCTGGTTTTTTCATTTTATTCATTGGAACAACAATAAAAAAGTAAACTGCCGCAGACACCATCATAAAGTTGATGATTGAATTGATGAACTTCCCGATAAAAATACCACCCTTGCCATCTGCACCAGCGCCAATCACAATACTCGAGAAGTCTGGAGCGCCAAAAAGCATTCCCAAGAGTGGGGTAAAGACATCGGCTACCAAAGAAGCCGTGACTGCCCCAAATGCCCCTGCGATAATTACACCAACAGCTAAATCAACCACATTACCGCGCATCAAAAAATTCTTAAAACCTTCTAACATAATGTACTCCCCTTTCGAGCCTAAACTCGAATTCAGATTCTAGGAGATACAACCCAAAAAAAACAACTGAACTAAAAGTTAGGTTTTAAGCCCTGCGTTCCTTAAGGGCATGGGCGCTGTACCCAAATTGCGGCAAACTACTCTGGGCATTCTCGAGAATTACCCTTGCTAGTTCGCCTAGGTTCTTACCACCAGAACGCACATCCATTTTTAGATTTTGACGCAAATCGGTTAAACTTATGTCGTCAAGCATTAACTCTGTGCCGTAACGTAAGGTGCTTGGGCTAACAATCAGTAAGTCGGCTTCGGCTTTTTCTATATTCTCGAGAAAACACCGCCCAGTCAATAAGCCCGCCACGGTGGTGACTGTCCCAAAGGTCTTATTTTCTAATGCCCGAACCTCTAAGTGTAAGCCGCGCACAGCCCGTAATGGCTCGAGGGCTAAGTCCAGAATCGGCGCAAAGAGCTTGCCAGTACCCAGAATCACTTTTGTACCCGGAACAGCTTTAGGTAAGGGTGGTAATTCGCCGCTTAAAAAATCCCTGACCATCCCAACACCGTTCTCGAGCATCGGGTAGCCTTCGTACGCCTCTTCGGGCGGGAGCGGTTCGCCAGCCAAAATATAGAATTCATCGGATGGGAAAATAAAGCGTGTGCCACGTTCACTAAACATTTTCTTTTGCCATTTATGGGCGATTCGCAGTACATCGGCAGCTTCTTCGCGGTTAAAGGGACGCAAGGAGGGCAAATTCTTACGGTGGTCGGTCAATCCAAGCGGCACACAGGCGACTGATAACACATTGGGCAGACTAGATAGGTACTCTAGGCTTTCCTCGAGATGCACCCCATCGTTGCGGTTTGGCAGTAGCACCAACTGGGTGTACAAATCTATGGACTCGAG
Organism: Deinococcota bacterium; assembly: GCA_041179225.1. Classification (GTDB taxonomy): domain Bacteria; phylum Deinococcota; class Deinococci; order Deinococcales; family JAAFIG01; genus JAAFIG01. Next base: position 1,654 of record JBEGTV010000337.1, read on the forward strand.
ACGTTTTAGGGTGTCTTGGATTTTGGTGCTTTCGGGGTCTTTAACTTTTAAGCGCCACCATTTCATCATGTCAGCACGTAAGGCTTGGTCGGTGCTGTGAACCGAAACATAAAGCGGCGAGAGGTTCTCGGATAAAATTCGGTCAAAGTCTGCTTCTGATAAATTGGTCAGGGTCACAAACGAACCGTATAAAAACGACAAACGGTAATCGTCATCCATCACATACAGACTCTTGCGAAAGCCTTTAGGCATCTGATGCACATAGCAAAATTCGCATTTGTTGGCACAGATTTTAATGCCGTCAAATAATACTTCGCTAAACTCGAGACCGGGGTCTTCCCAAGAGACCGCAAAATGCAGACTCGAGCCGTCGGTGCGCTGTACCTCAAGCGTCACATCGCCAATCTCGAGTTCACGGCGGTACGCCAAAATATCGGTAATGGCTTTGTTGTTGACTCGAATCAGTGAATCACCCGCTTGAACGCCCGCTTTTTGGGCAGCCGAATCGGGTTCGACCCTCGAGACAAGTGCTGGATAGAGTGTTTCTTGCAAGGACATCATGGATACACTGTACTTCAAAGTGTGACGTATGCTCTAGGGCAGGGTGGCGTATGATTTTGGGCATGAAATTATCTGGTCAGATTCTCACCCCCAGAGGTTGGCACAGTGGCGAACTTGAATTCGATACTCGGATTCTTGGGATTCGCTCCAAATTAAACGCCCCAAACCGATTTATTGTCCCCGGATTTATAGATGTCCATGTGCATGGCGGTGGTGGCGGCGACACGATGGACGGACTCGAGGGCATAAAAAAACTGGCAGCCTATCATTCCCAGCACGGCACAACCGCGCTTTTAGCGACCACCATCACCAACCCTTGGAAAAATGTTTTAAGCGCCTTAAAAAACATTCAAAAAGCCATAAATGCCTCCAATTGGACTGGCTCGAGAATTCTCGGGGCGCATTTAGAAGGTCCTTTTGTTTCGCCACATAAACTTGGAGCGCAACCCCCATTTGCACTTGACCCAACGCCTGCACGGGTTAAAGCGGTACTCGAGTCAGAAGTGGTTAAAGTTGTGACTCTTGCACCTGAAATCCCCCATGCACTCGAGGCAGCCAAACTGTTTCTCGAGGCTGGGGTTCGTGTCAGCTTAGGTCATACGGTTGGCACTAGCGATGATGCTAACCAAATTTTTGAACTCGCCAGTGGGTTAAAACGCGCCACGCAAATCAGTGGTACGCACCTGTATAACGCAATGGGTGGACTCGAGGGACGAAAACCCGGTGTACTGGGGGCATTACTAGGAAACCCGAATGTGTACAGCGAAATTATTCTGGACTTCCAACATGTACACCCCTCGAGTTTCCGAGCAGCTTTTTTTGCCAAGCCAGAAAAACTGATGCTAATTACCGATGCAATGCGAGCATCGGGAATGCCAGACGGACAGTACGATCTCGGTGGACAAATCGCCACCCTCGAGAATGGCGCAGTCAGATTACCCGACGGCACACTGGCGGGCAGTGTCCTGACCATGCTTGGCGCTGTCCAGAACGCGGTTAAAGCTGGTCTGGCGCTTGAAGTGGCGGTTAAACTGGCTTCGAGCCATCCCGCGCAGTATTTAGGGCTAACCGACTACGGCAAAATTACCAAGAATACCCGAGCCGATTTGGTGGTTTTGCGCGAAGATTTAAGCCTAGAAGCGGTTTATATTGATGGTAAATTGCAAAAATAACAACTGGCTTGAATTGGCAAGTATGGTGATCCCAACCCTTTAGCAAAGTATGATTTGTCATGCAATTAAGTAAACAACAGCAACGGCTCGAGCAGAAACGCTTGCGGGCTACATTGCCTAATGTTTCGAGTGCGGTGTGTGCTGAATTAGCCGTTTGGCTCGAGGCGTTACAGCCAAAAATAGTTCTTGCATACAAGGCATTTGGTTCTGAGATTTCTTTGGACACCTTGCCGTTGCTGCTTCCAGAAATTCGTTTTTTGACCACTCGAGTGCAAACAAAAGGTATTCTGACACTGCATGATTTTGCGCTTG
>JBEGTV010000338.1:0-3692 GCA_041179225.1 Deinococcota bacterium
TTGCCCTGAATTGTCCCGATATTTTAGAACAACACCATGCCAATAAAAACCCGCCCTAAATCGGGCGGGATTTATTCATGCGCTTCTTACAAAAAAGCCACTGCCCAAATTGCTTTTTCCTTCACCTCGAGCTTCACCCCACGTAAAGCCACTCGAGCCGGACCTGCTTTCACCAAACCCAATTCGTTAAATTCGCTACCATGACAATCGCAATAATGAACACCATCTGTTTTAGGCAATTCAGTTTGGCAACCCGCATGTGTACAAATTCTCGAGACAGCACTAAAGGCTTCTTTATCAACCACCAAAGCTCGGGGTGTGGCTTCTTTTGGCACAGTTACCCGTTGCAACAAACAAGCAATACCCTCAAAAGTAAATTCTAGTGGTTTCCACTTGGCATCTATTTTATCTAAATCCACCAACTTCATGGCTTTAATCGGCGTGGTTTGTGCCAAAGCAGTATCGAGGGCGAAACTCGAGCCTAAAGCGGCAAGAGCAAGGGTTTTGTTGGCTTCACGTCTATTCATAAGGCTGTTATTCTGGCAGGATTCAAGTAAAAATTCGTGTCTTAACGCACATATGAAGGTTAAGTAAAGAATTGCTTAAGGTCATGGTCTGATTGGCACAGCCCACTTGGTCTTCATGCTGACTCGGGTTAAACTAAAGTTATGAACATTCAAAAAATGATGAAACAAATGCAAAAAGCCCAGTCTGCCCAAGCTGACATGCAGGAAAAACTCGAGGCACTCGAAATTGTTGGTAGTGCTGGCGGCGGTATGGTCAAAGCAACATGCAGTGGTAGTGGGCAAATCAAAGCCATTAAACTCGAGAAAATTGTGGTAGACCCCGAAGATGTCGAAGCCCTTGAGGATTTAATTCTGGTGGCGATTCAAGATGCTCAGAAAAAAGCAAATGATGCCCAACAAACTGAAACCAGTAAGTTAATGAGCAGCTTACAAATTCCTGGAATGAGGTAAGGCAGGCAAAAGTTAAAGGGGTTTTTCTAGGTTGCTTTGCATTCGGGTTGCTATGCCTTGCTCGAGTTCGCCTTGCTTTGAGAGTTGCGTAATCACATTTTTTTGGTCAGTTGCACTGCGGTTCTGCGAGAGCTTAAATTTCCCCTCGAGCCGGGTGATTTTAATTTCAAAGCCAACCAAGGCGTTTTGCATTCCTTCGAGAAACTTAGGCGAATACTTAGGCATTTCTTCAGCATGACCATGCTGCTGCATTAACCTCTCGAGTTGCGCTCTGGTTTGGAGTGCATCAAGGATACGGGCTGTGCCATAAGCATGAACCGTGGCGTAATTCCAAGTTGGTACATCGGTTTGTTCGTACCACCTGTTTGAAATTAAAGCATGTTCGGCTTGGAAAACCACCAGCACTTCCTTATGGTCAAAATGCTGCCATTGCGGGTTGGCTTTGGCAATGTGAGCGCTTAAGGTGCGGGTTTCCTCAAGTGGCGTAAATGGAATGCTGGTGGCAAATGGCACACCATCTGGGGCTGTAATCAGCAATGCAAAATTAAACTGACGCATCAATTCCCATAAAAGGGCTTGGTCGGTCACGGCATTGTGCTTTGGAATATACATAGAGGCAGTGTACAAAAAAATTGGTACTTTTAAGAGTACCAATTCTAAGTTATTCTTTAGTACCATAAATCATGACTGATTTACCACAAATTCATTTAGACTCCACTATTAACACTTCACTGCATCGTCAATTATACAATACTTTACGAAATGCAATTCTGGACGGGGTATTGCCGCACGGTACAAAATTACCTGCCACTCGAGCCTTGGCAAACGCTCATGGTATCTCGAGGAACACGGTTTTGGCAGCTTTTGAAGACCTGATTGCCGAAGGTTTTTTAGAAAGTAAAATAGGGGCTGGAACTTTTGTTGCCCATACCAGCAGCCCAAAACAACAAATCGCTGCTCAGGAACTCTCCAAACGCGGTTTAGAATTGTCTAGTATTGCCGTTAGTATCCCAAGAGAAAACCGAATTGCGGCTTTTCGGCATGGTATCCCAGATTTTAATTTGTTCCCGTGGGATATTTGGACACGACTGTACAGCCGAGCCGCCCGAAACCAACCCAATTTAGGTTACGCTGACCCACTCGGCGAACTTGCCTTACGAAGCGCCATCGCCGCTCATGTCGCTGCCACTCGAGCCGTGCATTGCCGCCCAGAACAAATTATCATCACCAGTGGTTCACAACAAGCCATTTTTTTAGCGGCGCAGCTTCTTCTCGAGCCAAATGACTTGGTGTGGTTTGAAAATCCGGGGTATTTGGGCGCTCGAGCCGCATTGTCTTTTGCCAAAGCCCAAATCATGCCAATTCCAGTGGATCAATATGGTTTAGATGTGATGGCTGGGCAACAAATTGCTGATGCAGCAAGATTGGTCTATGTTACCCCATCACACCAATACCCAACTGGCGTAACCATGAGCCACACTCGGCGTTTAGAACTCTTGAACTGGGCGAACAAAACCAACGCTTGGATTTTAGAAGATGATTACGACAGTGAATACCGTTATGACCATCGCCCATTAGAAAGTCTACAAAGCCTAGATTCGCACGGACGGGTGATTTACATTGGTACATTCTCCAAAGTTTTATTCCCAGCCCTACGCCTTGGATACATGATTGTGCCAAGTAATCTAAGTGCCGCTTTTGCTTTAAGTCGAGCCATTCAAGACCGTGGTTCAAGTACACTCGAACAACAAACCCTGACTGCTTTTATGCAGCAACATCATTTTGCAAGGCACATTCGCCGCACCCAAAAACATTATTTGCAACGCCGTGAAGTGCTGCGTCACAACATAGAAAAATATATCCCCAGTCTCGAGTTACAAGGGTTTGACGCTGGAATGCACCTTTGTGCTTGGCTCACAGGCGGACAAGACGATACCAAAATCTCAAAAATGGCTTCGGAGCATGGTCTGGAAGTCATGCCGATCAGTGCCTACAGCCAAATGCCTTTGGCTCGAGGAGGTTTCTTATTGGGTTATGCTGCCGTGCCACCCAAAGCACTTGAGGAAGCGGTTAAAAAATTAGCTCAGATTATCTCTGCGCGACAATAAAACGATTACGCCCTGTTAAATCAGCTTCAAGCCATGCTTTCCAACCATTATTTTGCATTTCAGTTTGCAGTACAGGAGCATTGCGTGGGTCTAACTCGAGCAGTAAAAAACCATTCTTAGTTAAGTAATTAGGAGCTTGTGCAACGAGTTCTCTGGCTAAATTCAGACCGTCCAGTCCAGAAAAAAGGGCTGTGTGAGGTTCTTGTTGTACTTCAGGCTCGAGCAGGTCAGTTTCGGGAAGGTACGGCGGGTTAGAGACAATCACATTAAATGGAGGAGTCAAGCCGTTTAGCAAAGAAGTTTCTAAGGTGTGGATGGTTAAGTTAAGGCACTTAGCATTTTTGATCGTTAAAGCAATCGCACTAGGGTTCATGTCTGTCGCCCAGACCTCGAGCATCGGGCGTTCAGATTTTAAGACAATCGCAATCGCCCCAGAGCCACAACCGACATCCACCACCCGCCCAGATTCACCTAATCGCTCGAGTGTCAGTTCAACCAAGCGCTCGGTCTCTGGGCGTGGAATCAGCACGTTTGATTGCACTTTTAATTCCAAACCATAAAATTCGGTACTACCAATAATCCATTGCAAAGGCTCTCGAGAAGCAAG
>JBEGTV010000339.1:0-3692 GCA_041179225.1 Deinococcota bacterium
GCCTTGGTGATTTTAGGGGCAGGTGTGTTCATTGGAACTCGAGGCAAACCCAAGGTGATGCCCAATGCATGAACGAATTGGATTAGAGGGTGTCAAACCCGTTCTCGAGGCTGCCAAGACGATTGCGGTGCTGGGGGTCAGTGCCAATGCCGATAAACCTGCCCATTATGTGCCGCAGTACATGTTTCTACATGGGTATACGGTACTGCCTGTGAATGGCTCGATGGTTGGGCAGGTCATGTTTGACCAACCTGTAACAGCGACCCTAGCCGAGTTAAAACAACCGATTGATATTGTGAACATGTTCCGTCGCTCGGAATTTCTCGAGTCTCATTTAGAAGACATTCTTGCAATGCGCCCCCAACCTAAACTGGTCTGGTTGCAACTCGGCATTCGCAATGATGAATTTATAACTACACTGATCAATGCTGGAATTGAAGTGGTGCAGGACAGGTGTTTACTAGCCGACCATAAGAATTTACGGCTTTAATTGCATTGCCCAGTGCCAGTGTCTTTGAAATCCGACCCGTCTGCCGCTAGAAATTCCCAGTTGTACCCGTTTGGCTCGAGGGTAAATTTGCTGACACCCAAAGTGGTGTTTTGCTTGATCTGACTGTGCGGGTGCGGGTTACTAAAGGCGTATAAACTGCGTCCGCCCGTGCCAATCACAAATGCACGTGTACCTTTAGGGTTGGGGTTGCCACTGGCATCTAAAGGCGCAAAACGTTCATAGGTGTGGTCATGTCCAGCCAGAATAACTTCTACCCCTGCTTTTGCGAGTACCGCCCAAATATCCTGCATAAAGGCATGATTGCCATGTCGTCCACTCGAGAATCTAGGATGATGCCAGTAGGCTAAACTGCACTGACTTGGGTTTTGTAACAAGGTTTGTTTTAACCATTTGACTTGAGGGCTGCCTAAGTCGCAGCCGCCAATGTAATTGCAATTGCTGTTGAGCGCATAAACCCGCCAATTGCCAAGTTTATAGGTGTAATATCCGCGCTTAGGGTTGCCTGCTCGAGTACCAAAATACTTGTAGTAACCTGTGGCGTTGGGTGTGTAATACTCGTGGTTGCCGGGCGATGGATAAGAAATGTTTTTGAATTGCCCATAAGCTGCGTCATAACACTTGAATTCTGCATCTGTGCCGCGTTCATAGGCAATATCGCCAAGTATTGCCAGTTTGCTGTTTGGGTGCTTCACCAATTCTTTTTGAATAATTCCAGCCGTGATGTACGCCCCTAGATTGCCGCAAGTGGCAATGTCACCAACCGCTAGGAGCGTTGGACTCGAGGCAGTTGAACTCATCATGCTCGAGGCAGTTGAACTCATCATGCTCGAGGCAGATAAACTCAGAGCGCTTAAACTCATCATTAAACTTAAAATCAAAGGCTTTTGCATTGTCCTCGAGTATACGCATAGAATTGTCAGATGCAAATTTTAATTCCCGATTCCGTGCCTTTGCCACTCGAGGATTTCCCACTTGAAGTGGTTCGTTTTGGTTCACGAGATGACTTAAGTGCTTTTAATACCGATGCCCTAATTGTTTGGGGGTTTTCCAAGAAAACCCTCGAACCATTGTTGCAAATGCCGAACTTAAAGTACATTCAGACCCTCTCGGCGGGTGTTGACCATGTGCTGAATTTATCGCCTCGAGAAGACATCCTGATTTCCAACGGCAAGGGTTTGCATGATGCGCCCACAGCAGAATTGGCGGTCAGTTTGTTATTAGCGGGTGTGCGTCGGCTGCATTATTTTCGTGATGCTCAAACCGGAATTTCTTGGGATCGAGGTGCATACCAACATGCCTTAAGTGGTCAGCATTTTTTAACCCTCGAGTCTGCCAAAGTGCTGATTGTTGGTTTTGGCAGTATCGGCTTAGCCGTTGCTCAGCGCTTAAGCCCGTTTGGTTGCGATGTAGAAGGGGTTGCCCGTTCTGGTGGTTTTCGCAACGGATACACGGTGCATTCACTGGACAACATAGACGATCTCTTACCTCACTTCGACGCAGTGATACTGGTTTTACCAGACACCCCAGACACGCACGGTTTTATCTCGAGTTCGCGCTTAGCAAAAATGAAAAAAGGAGCGTGGTTGGTCAATGTTGGACGAGGCAGTGCGATTAGCGAACCCGATTTAATCGCTGCCCTCGAGTCTGGGCATTTAAGTGGGGCAGCCCTTGATGTCACGCAGACCGAACCGCTTCCCGAAGATTCCCCCCTTTGGAAACTCGAGAATCTGATTTTAACGCCACACATTGCTGGCGGAGGACCTAATTTTTATCGTAAAGCTGCCAGTTTACTTCGTCGTAATGCACAGAATTTTGTGACTGGCGCACCGCTCGAGAATCTGGTGGATAGGAAAAAAGGGTATTAATGAATGCTACTTTGGCGTTATTTCTCGAGCAGTATTCAGCTTTTGGTGGTTGGACAGAAAAATGGAATGGTGTTCCTTTGGCATTCCGAACATATTTAGCTGATACATTGCCACCTCAAGAATTCATTGGTTCAGTCAGAGCCATTATTATTCGTGATAATGAGGTTCTTGTTGTTCATTCGGACGTGCCAATTTTGAGTGTTGGTGGTCGTTGTGAACCCAATGAAACTCTCGAGCAAGGGTTGATGCGTGAAATCGCAGAGGAAACAGGCTGTTTGGTTAAGTTAATTGCTGTAATTGGTTTTATTCATGCTCAGCATACAGACGAACAGCGTCCTGCTTGGGGTCGCCCTGCTCCAGATTTCATTGACCCAATGTTTGTGGTTCGATTCCAAGGTTTTGATCCGAGCTTAAAAAACCCAAACGAACTCCAAACGGAGTTTATTTCCATTTTGCAAATCGAGGCTGCTGGGATTCATCAAATAGACCAGACTTTCTTAAACGAAGCACTACGCGCTCAAATACCCCAACTCAAAAACCATTTAGGATTAGAGAATCAATTTGTTTTCAACCAAGTGATTAAGTTACGGGAAATGGGCTTCAAGAATTTGCCATTAGCAAAACTCAATTTAGAGAAATTAGCTGATTTCGACCAGAATTTAGAAATTGATGATACTAAACTCGTTGAAGTTGAATTAACTCAAAAAGCTGCTGAACTAGATCAAAAAATAATTAAAACGGGTAAAGCCCTAGGCAGCAAAAAACATGCATGGATCGAAGCAGATGCAATTAAAGAGCTTGTTAAAAAAGGCAAAAAAGATGGAATGGTGAACCGTACCGATACTGCCGATGCTTTTGGTAGGGCTTTGCGCGAATTAGGTCTCAGTCTAGATGAAACTGACGGGTTCGATGACCTATTGGACTACTTGCAAGCTGAGAGCATTTTTATTGAAGACGACGAAAATGATTTTGATGACATAGATACGGATTTGAATCCTAAGCTAGACAATGATTTTAGTCTCGAACTTACGAATATAAAACCAACCGAAGTAGATTTTCAAACTGAACTATCAATGGATGATTACTTAACCACAAATTTAAATCTTGAGCTAGATGATGATGTTAGCCTTGGACTTGAACTAAGCGAAGATTTTGAAACCGAAATAGCTATTGATGACTTTGCAGATATTGAAGAAAAAATCAAACAGCCTCTAAGTACACGTCAAAACTCTAAACACGAATCGGTTTTCGTGTTTCTCAAGTAACCGATCAAAAATAAGTCCACGCAAAAAATCCAATCCAACACGAAATAAACT